>VXME01000006.1:38263-80409 GCA_009861545.1 Acidobacteriota bacterium
CCGGAGGCGGCGCGAACTGGCAGGGCGCGGCGGTGGACGTGGAGACGGGGCAGCTGTTCGTCTCGTCGTCGAGCACGCTGATCGTGGTGGAGGTGGTGCCCTACGATCCGCCGGCCACGGTCGGGTACTTCACCGATCCCTGGGGTGTCGGGCTGTCCGGACCGCAGGGACTGCCGCTGTTCAAGCCGCCCTACAAGCGCGTTACCGCGATAGACCTCAACAGCGGCGAGCAGGCCTGGATGCAACCCCACGGGGACGGCCCGCGCTACCACCCGGCGTTGCGCGACCTGGACCTGCCGCCCCTCGGCGGCGGGGGCGGTCTCAGCTCCGGCCCGCTCGTGACACCGACTCTGCTGATCATGAACCACGGCGGGCGCGGCTTCGCGTCGGCGGCCGATGCTGCGCTCGTCGAGGCCACGGGCGATCCGACCGCGGACGCCGCCCTGCTGATGGCGGCCAGCACGCGCACCATCAGCGCCTACGACAAGCAGACCGGCGAGCACCTCGGATCGGTACCCCTGCCAGCGACGCCGGGCGGCAACCCGATGACGTACCTCCACGAGGGGAAGCAGTACATCGTGGTCGCGGTCGGGCGCGGCGGTGCCGACGCGGAGTTGATTGCGCTGGCGCTGCCGTGAGCGGGCCGGGGAGCGGTCGCCGACACCTTGCCGGGGCGCCGTTCCCGATTCCCGCCGCGCGATGATCGACGCCTGTTCTGATACTTGCGGAAAGCCGGCGAACGGTCGGGAGGGGATATTCCGATGACCCAGGGACTGCATCGTCGTCTGGTTCCACTCGCGGCGGCGGCCGTTCTGGCGAGTGGCGGTTCCGCCGGGGCGCAGCCCTCGCTGCCCGACGGCGAGTGGCACGCCATCGGCCGGGACGCGGCCAACACCAAGTACTCGCCGCTCGACCAGATCGACGCGGACAACTTCACGGACCTGGCGATCGCGTGGCGCTGGACGTCGCTCTCCACCGCTGTGGCCGAGGCCAACGAGCGCATCCGTCCCAGTCAGTTCAAGTCGGTGCCATTGATGGCGGGCGGGCTGGTCTACGTCAGCACCGCGCTCGGGCAGGTGGCGGCGCTCGACGCCGGCAGCGGCGAGCCGGTCTGGACCTATGACCCGCAGATCTACGCGTATCTCGACCGGCCGCCCAACATGGGCTGGCACCACCGCGGGGTCTCGTATTGGAAGGACTCGCAGAGCGACGACGCGCGCATCTTCATCGCCAGCCACGACAAGCGGCTGGTTGCGCTGAACGCGCGCACCGGCCGGCGCTATCCCGACTTCGGCACTGGCGGCTACGTCGACCTCACGGCCGGCTTCGAGCGCGAGATCGACGCCTCGCGGATGACCTGGTCGTCCCCGGTCGCCATCGCCGGCGACACGGTGATCGTCGGCAGCATCGTGCAGGACGGGCGGATTACGCTGCGCGAGGCATCTCCGGGCCACGTGCGGGCCTACGCCGCGCGCACCGGCGAGATGAGGTGGATCTTCCGGACCATCCCGCGGGGCGACGACTTCGGCGCCGACACGTGGGGCAACGAGTCGTGGCGCTACAGCGGGCATTCCAACGTCTGGTCCTACATGGCGGTCGACGAGGAGGCGGGCTACGTTTATCTGCCGACCGGCACGCCGTCGAACGACTGGTACGGCGGCATGCGGCCGGGCGACAACCTGTTCGCCGAGAGTATCGTCGCGGTCGACGTCGAGACGGGCGAGCGGGTCTGGCACTTCCAGGCCATCCACCACGGGCTCTGGGACTGGGACTTCCCGACCGGGCCGAACCTGCTGGACATCACCGTCGACGGCCGCCCGGTCAAGGCCATCGCGCAGGTGAGCAAGCAGGGCTTCACCTACGTCTTCGATCGGATCACCGGCGAGCCGGTGTGGCCGATCGAGGAGCGGCCGGTGCCGCAAGGCAACGTGCCCGGCGAGTGGTACTCGCCCACGCAGCCGTTTCCGACGAAGCCGCCGCCGTTCGACCGGCAGGGCTTCGCGATCGAGGACGTGATCGACTTCACGCCGGAGCTGCGCGCCGAGGCGCTCCGGATCATCAACAGCCGGGCGCGGTTCGGGCCGCTCTTCTCGCCGCCGGTGGTGCGCGGGGCCGAGGTGCCGTTCATCCAGGTGCCGGGGGCCGGAGGCGGCGCGAACTGGCAGGGCGCGGCGGTGGACGTGGAGACGGGGCAGCTATTCGTCTCGTCGTCCAGCACGCTGATCGTCGTGGAGGTGGTGCCGTACGACCCGCCGGCCACGGTGGGGTACTTCACCGATCCTTGGGGCGTCGGCCTGTCGGGCCCGCGAGGGCTGCCGCTGTTCAAGCCGCCCTACAAGCGGGTGACCGCGATGGATCTGAACACCGGCGAGCAGAGCTGGATGGCGCCGCATGGGGACGGCCCGCGCTACCACCCGGCGTTGCGCGACCTGGATCTGCCGCCCCTCGGTGGCGGGGGCGGGATCGGCTCCGGCCCGCTGGTGACGCCGACGTTGCTGATCATGAACCACGGCGGGCGCGGCTACGAGTCGGCGGCAGACATGGCGCTGGGTGAGGCGACCGGTGACCCGACGGCGGACGCCGCGCTGCTGATGGCGGCCAGCACGCGCACTATCAGCGCCTACGACAAGGAGACCGGCGAGCACCTCGGTTCGGTGCCGCTGCCGGCGATCCCGGGTGGCAACCCGATGACGTACCTCCACGAGGGGAAGCAGTACATCGTCGTCGCGGTCGGCCGCGGCGGAGCGGATGCGGAGCTCATCGCGCTGGCTCTGCCTTGATGCATCTCGATCCGCGACTCGCCCGCGAGGTGTTGGGAAGTCATGCGAGTAGCCGGTCCGACAAGCGTCCCGCCTCTTCGTAACACGCCCTCGCATTGGCTCGGTCTTCCTGGTAGAGAGACCTGAAGCACCGTGCGCAGTTGGCATGCTGGGATCTGGGCTTGGTCAGCCCATCAATCTCACGCTCGGCGGCGTCGCGTTCCGTCGGATTCCCCGTACGGTTGAGCTCGAGATACGGCCACATCGCCCTGATCAGGTTGCACCGTTCGAGCCTCAGCTCGTCGCGCAGGTTGAGGCCGAAGAGATCGATGATGACTTGGCCGCGCCTGCGTTCATGCCCTTGTGCGTTACAGGGCACTGCAACGAAGCCGCGGAAGCAGACCAGTTCCTCGGGTGGCACGTCGTCCGTGCCGACTGGATTGACCAGGAAGGGTCGTTCTGACTGATTGAGTTGGCGGACGTTTTCGCCCTCCGTCCCACGCGGCCCACTGACTGGGAAACAGGTCTTCTTGTTGTCCTGGTTGCACGTCTTGCACGAGACGAGATAGTTGAGGCAGTCGTGAGCAAGCCACGGATAGCCGTCCTCCATGTCTTCGCCCGTCTCGAATTCATACTGAAGTCCGGAAATCGCCGTCGGCCAACGCGTGACTTCGCGCTTTGGTCGGAAGTGCTCAAGATCGTACTCGCGCCGTCCGCCCCACGTTCGGCCGGCTGCGCTTCCGCCTGGGCGCTGCTGCGGGCGAGGCATAGGTCGTTCGCAGTACCCGCACTTGAAGTGCTGAATGCTGACGAAGACATCCTTGATGCGGCTCCACGCAGGTTCTTCGCCATTCTCAGCTTGGGCAAGCCAGTTGGGATCGTGTTCCCGTATCCGGCGTCGTAGCTCTGTCGGACCAATCCGATAACCGATCATGGCCGCTGGCTCCGCTCGCCGCGTCTACTCGCCGTCGACTTGTGCCGCTGAGCCCAAGGACGTCATTTCCATGAACCGGACGGCTGCGCCCGGCTTTCCGCGCGACACGTCGCCCGACACTTTGCGGAGCTCCTCGTAGAAGTCCGGGGCCCGTGTCGACACGAGACCGAAATGAGAGCTGGTGAGGATCTGGTCGGCTGTCAATCCGTGGACTTCCCGATCAGGCGTTGCCAGAAAGGATGCGGTCTCGCCCTCCGCCAAGAGCAGGAACAGATTGGCCGACTCTACAGTTCCCGCCACGATGGGGCTGTGCGTCGTGCACAGGAACTGGAGTTGGGGAAAGGCTCGGGAAACGGTTGGTAGTACTTCGAGCTGCCACTGCGGATGCAGGTGTAGATCGACCTCGTCAATCATCACGATCCCGCGGTGGTCCACGAGAGCCGTTCCGTTCGGGCAACACTGACACATGTGGTAGAGGAGATCTCCAATCCACCCGATGTAGGCGCGGAATCCGTCTGACAGCGCGGAAAACGAAACCTCGAGGTCACGGTGGCTGAAGGTGTAGTCTCCGTTCAGCATCTTACCGTGAAAGTCGGTGCCGTCGGGCAGCAGCTCGTTCAGCAGCACTTCGACTTCTTGGTACCGCTGGAGGTTGGTCGCCTGGAGGGTCGGCAACCATCCCGCGAGTGGCATTAGCGTGGCCTGTTCCTCGAATAGGCTGGCCACCCTTTCGTAACGAACGTGCCGCAAGCGGCGGCGGAGGCTCGAATCCACCTTCGCGGAACTCTCAACGGTGCGGGAGACTCCGTAACCGACGAAGAAGAAGGCCGCCGAATCCTCGCTGTACATCGGATCCCAAACACGAGTTGCCAAAGCGGGATCGAACACGCATCTCTCCGTGGTACGCACACGCGAGATTCGTGCGATCAGCATTGGTTTGTCTGGTGGGGGGCCGCTGTCTCCTTCGCGATCCTGGTCGCTGAGTGCAACGTGTGCCTGGACTGCGGCGTCCCTGGGAGACTTGTCCACTTCCCGTCGCACAAGCGAATACGGTCGGTAGCCGGTCGATGCCAGGACGGGACTCATGAGTGCGAGCGCGGCCGCCTTGAGCGCCGCTGACTTGCCCATCCCGTTGTTGCCCAGGAGCAGGTTGATGTTGGGGTACTTCAGCTTCACGGACGCGACCGCCCCCGGGTAGCGGAAGGAGACGTCCGTGCGCCTGAAGGCCCGGAATCGCTCGATCTGCAGTGACTTCAGGTACATCGCATCAGCCCCACCCGCTCAGGACTTCGTCCACGCCCAAGCGGACGTCCACGGGACATTGTAGTAGCCGCCATTCAACGCTGACTCGTGCCCGACCCGAGTGCTATTGAACTCGAGCACGACGTCCTGGCTGGTTCAGGGCGGGCCGCAGGACTCACCGTGAGTCCGGCTTCACGAGCTCCGTCCCCAGGGTCCGGCCCTTGTCGACGGCCGGGACGCCCTTCTCCATCCACACCGGGGCGGGCGCGTCCTGCAGGTAGTAGTCGAAGAACTGCTGCATGCGGACCGCCCAGTCCTTGCGGTTGGCGTCGCGGCGCAGGCCATGGCCCTCGCCGTTGTAGTTGAGCAGCCACGCCGGTTTCTGCAGCCGGCGCAGGGCGACGAACAGCTCGATACCCTGGTACCACGGCACCGCCCCGTCCTCGTCGTTGTGCATCATCAGCACCGGGGTGCGGATCTTGTCGGCGAAGAACAGCGGCGAGTTGTGCAGGTACTCGGCGGTGGCTTCCCAGAGCGAGCCGCCGATGCGACTCTGCGTCCGTTCGTACTGGAACATCCGGCTCATGCCGGTCTGCCAGCGGATGCCGCCGTAGGCGCTCGTCATGTTGCTGACCGGGGCGCCCGCCTCGGCCGCGGCGAAGAGGTCGGTCTTGGTGATCATGTACGCGATCTGGTATCCGCCCCAGGAATGGCCCTGGACGCCGATCCGATCCCGGTCGACGAAGCCTTCGTCGAGGAGGTCGAGCACGCCGGGGACGACCGCGTCGAGGGCGCTCTCGCCCGGGTAACCGATCTCGTAGGGAATGTCGGGGATGAACATCACGTAGCCGCGACTGACGTAGAAGGGAACCGACACTGATGAGCTGCCCGGCCGGGGCGTTCGCCACGTATGGAGGCCGTCCGACATCCGCTCGTAGAAGTACACGAGCAGGGGGTACTTCTCCGCGGGATCGAAGCCATCGGGCTTGAACAGCATGCCCTGCAGCTCGACGCCGTCGTTGGATGTCCACTCGACGAGCTCGGCCGAACCCCACCGGTAGTCGGCCTGCTGTGGATTGGCGTCCGACACGCGCTGCATGTCGGTGATCCCACGGTCAGTCACCCACAGGTCCGGGAACTCCCGGAAGTCCTCGCGGGTGAGCAGCCAGCGGTCCGCGTCCTTCGCCTTGCCGCGCAGCCGGAAGCTCTTGTCCGCCATGACCACCTCGGCCGGTGAGGCCTCGCGGTCCGTGCGGCCCTGGTAGAGTCCGCCCTGCTTGCTCTGGTCGTGGAACGCCTGCCAGAGCGCTTCTCCCTCCGGGATGTGGTCCAGCTCGGGCTCGGTCCGCGCGTAGCGGAAGCGAGTCTGCGACTCCCTGCCCGCGCCCGCCGTGAGGTTGATGGTCCGGCCCGACTCGGGCTCGAAGCGCCAGACGTCGAAGCGGTCGTAGAACAGGAACGCGCCGTCGTCCGCGGTCCAGCCGGCCGAGCCGTAGGGGGGCGGATCGTGCGGGTGGTCGTCCAGCTCGTTCCAGACCGGGTGCGGAACGTCGGCGCTCGCGGTCAGCGGCTCACCGCGCTCCAGTCGCACCACCTTCCACTGCCGTTCTGCGCCGTTCCACCACGCCGCGTACTTCCCGGCCGGCGAGATGGCGGCGCGGGCGAAGCGCCCGACCTTGTTCGCAACGGGACGACGCGTTCCCCTGGCCAGATCGATGGCGTAGAGGTCGTTGTAGCGCCCGTCCCAGGACAGGAGCTGCCGGTACGGCATGTCGGTGACGCCGAGCGCGTGCCCGGCGTCCGACTCCGCGGCGAACCGGACCGTCGGGACGTCGGCCGTGCCCAGTTGCACGACAGCGCCGCCGTCCCGGTGGAACGCCGCAGCGTACGTGCGCTTCCGTTCGTCATCGGCCTGCACGAGCTGCATCGGCTGCAGGTAGGGGTCTTTCCAGTTCCAGATGTCGAGGGTGACCTCGTCCTCCTCCAGCGTCTCGTCCTCGGCTTCCGCCGCCGGCCGAGGCGCCGTCCCGAAGTGGAGAAGGGCGCCGCCCTCCGAGAAGCGGACCTCACCGTGCTCGCTGACCCACCAGCCGTCGGGAACCCCGTCCGTGCCGGAAGCGGCGAGGGGTTCTGCCCGCCAGTCCGGCGCCCCGGCCCGGTACAGCGTGAACTCGGGCTGGTCCGAGGTTGAATCGTCCCGGTCCGTCAGGAAGGCGACCTGCGCGCCGTCCTTCGACAACGCCAGTTGCTCATAGCGTCCGTCGCCCTCGAGCAGCGCGCGCTGCGTGACGTCGTCCAACGCCACCACGTGGGCCCCGTTTCCGGACCCGTCCTTCGTCGAGGTGGTGAACGCCAGGACGGCGGCTTCCTCGGCGAATTCGTAGTCGGCGACGAGGTCGTAGCGTGTCTCGTCACCGGTAGCCAGGTGCAGAAGGACCAGCGTGGAGCCTTCGTCCTTCTCGTCGTCGACATCTCCTTCCGCGGCCGTGCCGCTCTCGCTCGCTTCGCCTTGCCGAGCCCGTTCCCCGGTGGCGTTCTCCGCCTCCGATTCCCGGGAGCCGTCCGCGCCGTCTTCCTCCACCGGCATGTACGCGATCCAGCTTCCCTCTCGCGCGACCTCGTAGCTCTCCACCGGTCCGAGGTCGCGGATCCCGCTCGGCCCGGCGTCTCCGTCGACGATTACGGCGCCGATATCCGCCACCGCGAGGGCGTCCTTCGGGAGCTCCTCGCCCTCCTTTCCCTCGCGCTCGAGGGCGTCGACTTCCGATTCCAGCGCCGGGACCGCGTAGACGAGGTGGCGGGAGTCCGACGTGAAGGTCGGCCTTTTGCCCCGGACCGTCAGCGCGCGACCGCCTCCGGCGGCCGCTTTCAGGGTGAGCGCCGGGTCCCCCTCCATGGGCGTGAGGACGAAGGCAAGCCACTCTCCGTCAGGCGACAGGGTCGGGTCGTCGACGGTGTTCCAGTGCAGCACGTCGTCGTGGTCGAGGAATTCCCGCTGCGCGACAACGGGAACGGCGGCGCCGACGAGCAGGACGAAGCCGGTTGCGAGGGCCACCGGGGAGACTGTGGCGCGTGGGCACGAGTATCTCATCTTCTCATCTCCGGGTCGGGCTCCATCGGCGAGGAGCCGCCGCCGTTTCCATGCCTGTGGATAGTAACGGGTACAGGAACGGGGAAGATCCGGCGCCGGTCGGCCCGGTTCCCAGTCCGAGCAATCCTGCGAGCCGTTAAGATCCCCGAGTCCATGCGCAACGTCGGCCTGCTGCTCGTCCTCACCGCGCTCGCCACGGTCCTGGCCGTGCTGGGCCGCGTCTCCGCCGATGCCGATCACGAGACGCTGGCGGATTCGCTCGCGGCGATTGCCGACAGCCGGGGGCTCTACGGCCTGGGCGGCGGCGGGCGGTTGGTGTCGGGGCTGACGCTGATCGCCGCCGGGTGGTTTCTGTTCGGCGCCGCTGGTGATGGCGGGCGAGGGCGCGCGGCGGTCGTCCCGCTCCTGTTCGCGGTATCGGGGGCGCTCACCGCGTGTTCGGGGGCGCTTGCGGTCAGCCTGGCCGCGGCGCCGCGGGAATGGATGGATGTCGCGGGCCTCGAGCGGGTTGCGCTGAGCCACCAGGAGGCGACGGTGTGGCTGCGGCGGTTCACCGGGGCGGCCGGCTTTGCCGTTGCCGGCTTGGCGTTGATCGTCGTGGCAGGGCGGCAACGGCGCGCCGGCGGGACGCTCGAGCGGATCGCGCCGGCATCGGCCTTGCTCGGCCTGGCGATCCAGTTCGTCTGGCTCGATGCCGCGACGACCGTACACATGGTCACCGGAACCCTTTTCGTGGCGTGGCTCGTCGTTGGCGGCGGCATGCTGCTGAAAGGCCGGGCCTGGATTCCGGATTGACGACGCGCTTCTCGAATCCCTGTAGAATCAACCGGATCGGGTGATGGAGGGGGCCGGCGGCTGGCCGCCTCCATCGAGTCGGTGTTCCCGGAAGCGACCGATTCATCGCCGATGCAGTAGCTGGAAGTCCGGGCCGCAAGAATCCGATGCCGGAGCAGGCGACGCCGAGTTGAACGATGCCACGACGCGACAAAGGAGACCGTGCGATGAGTGAGCGAGCGCCGCAGGACACCCCTGCGGGCCACTGGATTTCGTACCGCCCCGAGATCAAGGTGATGGACTGCACCATTCGGGACGGCGGCCTGATGAACGACCACCAGTTCCCGGACGAGACCGTCAAGGCGGTCTACCAGGCCTGCGTCGAGAGCGGCATCGACTACATGGAGATCGGCTACATCAACTCGCGGAAGCAGTTCCCGCCCGGCCAGTTCGGTCCCTGGAAGCACAGCGTGGAGAGCGACATCCGCCGCATCGTCGGCGACAACGACACGCCGCTGAAGCTGTCGGCGATGGCCGACGCCGAGAAGAGCGACTACGCCGAGGACATTCTGCCCAAGTCGGAGAGCGTGCTCGACCTGATCCGGGTGGCCACCTACATCCACCAGATTCCGCTGGCCCTGGACATGATCAAGGACGCCCACGACAAGGGCTACGAGACCAGCCTCAACCTGATGGCCCTGTCGACGGTCCCCGAGCGGGAGCTGAACGAGGCGCTGGCGCTGGTCGCCCAGTCCGAGGCGGACGTCATCTGCATAGTGGACAGCTTCGGCGCGCTCTACTGCGAGCAGATCGACGACTACATGACCACCTTCCGGAGTTACGCCGCGCCGGCCGGCAAGGAAGTCGGCATGCACGCCCACAACAACCGGCAGCTCGCCTTCGCCAACACCGTGCAGGCGACGATCAAGGGCGCCAACCGGCTGGACGCCAGCATGGCGGGTCTCGGGCGCGGGGCGGGCAACTGCGCGATGGAGCTGCTGCTCAGCTTTCTGCACAACCCCAAGTTCCGGCTGCGGCCGGTCCTGCACTGCATCCAGCACCACATCGAGCCGATGCGCGAGGCCCTGAAGTGGGGCTTCGACTACCCCTACATGATGACCGGGGTGCTCAACCAGCATCCGCGGGCGGGGATGGCGTTCAACGAGTCCGACGACCGCGGCGACATCATCAAGTTCTACGACTCTCTGGAAGACCCGGACTGACGGCTCGGGCGGCCGCGGAAGATCATGCGAAGAGCAGTACTGGGAGCGGTGACGTTCGCCGTGGCGGGGACGGTGGTGCCGTCATGACCCTCCAGGACTTGATCCTCACCCTGTCCCGTTTCTGGTCGGAGCGGGGCTGCCTGCTGCAGCAGCCGCTCGACGTCGAGGTGGGCGCCGGGACGATGCACCCGGAAACGTTCCTCCGCGTCATCGGGCCGCGCCACTGGAACGTCGCCTACGTCCAGCCGTCGCGCCGGCCCGCCGACGGCCGCTTCGGCGAGAACCCCAACCGGCTCTTCAAGCATCATCAGTTTCAGGTGATCCTGAAGCCGTCGCCGGACGCCGCCCAGCGTCTCTATCTGGACAGCCTGCAGGCGTGCGGCATCGATCCGACCCGCCACGACGTCCGCTTCGAGGAGGACAACTGGGAGTCGCCCACGCTGGGTGCGTGGGGCATCGGCTGGCAGGTGCTGCTCGACGGGCTCGAGATCACGCAGTTCACCTACTTCCAGCAGGCCGGCGGCATGGACCTGGCGCCGATCTCGGTGGAGCTGACCTACGGGCTCGAGCGCATCGCGATGCACCTGCAGGGGGTGGACGACGTGTACGACCTTGCCTGGGCGCCCGGCGTCTCCTACCGGGAGGTGCGGCATCGCGAGGAGGTCGAGCAGTCGAAGTACGCCTTCGGGCAGGTCGAGCTGGAGGCCGGCGAGTTCGGGCGGACGCACCGCGACCTGTTCGACCGCTACTACGAGTTGGGAGAGCAACTGCTGGCGTCCGGACTGACCCTGCCGGCCCTCGACCACTGCCTGAAGTGCTCGCACACCTTCAACCTGCTCGACGCGAGCGGCAGCATCGGCGTGACCGAACGGGCCGCCTACATCCTGCGCGTCAGGAAGCTGGCCGTCGCCATCGCCGAGGCGCACGCGGCGTGGGAGCGGGGCCGATCGTCCGACGGGACCGGCGCCGAGCCGGCGGGCGGCGACGCGGCGGACGATGACGCGGCGCCGGGCCATCCGCGGGTCGAGCAGGTCGGGGAAGCGTAGGCATGGAATACCGGGAGCTGCTCCTGGAGATCGGTTGCGAGGAGATGCCCGCAAGCTGGATTCCGGGCATCGAGGCGCAACTCGCCGACCGGCTGGCCGCGCAACTGGACGCGGCGCGTATCGAGCGCCGCACGCCGGTGCGGGCGTTCGTGGCTCCCCGGCGGCTCGTGGCCACGGTTGCGGAGCTGGCCGATCGGCAGTCGGATCTGGAGGAGACGGTGACCGGGCCGCCCGTCCGGGCCGCCTTCGACGCGAACGGCGAGCCGACGCGGGCCGCCCTTGGCTTCGCCCGCAAGCAGGGGGTGGACGTCGCCGACCTGGCGCGTGTGCAGACGCCGAAGGGCGAATACCTCGCCTGTCACCGCCGTCAGGACGGGGAGGACACGCGGTCCCTGCTGGGGGGCGTTCTCGCCGCCACGCTGCGCGGTCTGGCCTTTCCCAAGGCGATGCGCTGGGACGCCACCCTGGGCGACGGGCGCGGCGAGTTCCTCTTCGGCCGTCCCGTCCGGTGGCTCGTCTTCCTGTACGCCTCTCGGGTGGTGCCGTTCGAGATCGGCCGGACTCCGGGCGCGGAGGCTGCCGGGGTGGCGCCGGTCCGGGCCGGCAGCGTCACCTACGGGCACCGGTTCTTCGGTGGCGACGGCACGCCGGGAGCGCCGATCGAGGTGACGTCGTTCGCCGACTACCGCGACCGTCTCGAGAAAGCATGCGTGCTGATCGATCGGGAAGACCGCAGCGTTCGCGTCACTCGCGAGTTGGAGGACCGCGCCAATGAGGTCGGCGGCCGGCTGGCGACGCTCGACCGGCAGTCGGCGCTCCACGCCGAGGTGCCGGATCTGGTCGAGCATCCCGCGGTGGTGACCGGGGCCTTTCCCGAGGAGTTCCTCGCGTTGCCCGACGAGGTGCTCTCGACCACCATGGTGCACCACCAGCACTACTTCCCGGTCGTCGACGAGCGGGACCGACTCTCGGCGCACTTTCTCGCGGTGACCAACACGCCGGGCGACGATCCGGCCGCGAGTGCCGCCGAGCGCCGACACGCGCAGGCCCGCAATGCGCGTATCGCCCGCAACTCGGAGCGGGTGCTCGTGGCCCGCCTGCGCGACGCGCGCTTCTTCTGGGATGCGGATCGGACGCAGCGGCTCGAGGACCGGCTGGACCGGCTCGACACCCTCCTGTTTCACAAGCGGCTCGGCAGCTACCGCGACAAGTCGAAGCGGGTGGAGGAGCTGGCGGAACGGATCGCCGGCGGCGTACTGGGCCAATCCGTCGAGGTCGCCCGAGCAGCGCGGCGCGCGGCAACGCTCTGCAAGGCCGATCTGGCCACCGACATGGTGGGCGAGTTCCCGGAGCTGCAGGGCGCCATGGGCGGCGTCTACGCGCGCGAGCAGGGCGAGCCGGAGGCCGTCTGGAAGGCCATCTACCACCATTACCTGCCGATTGGCGTCGCCGCCGACGATCCGCCGTCGCGCGACGACCTGGGCAAGGCGGCGGCTGCCTGGGCAGCGGTGGCGCTGGCCGACAAGGTGGACACCGTGGTGGGTCTGTTCGGCGCCGGCGAGAAGCCGACCGGGTCGCGTGACCCCCTCGGGATTCGCCGCCAGGCGCAGGGGATGCTGCGGATCCTGATCGATCTTCCCGAGCTGACCGGGCTGGACGTTCGCGTTCCTGTCGGAGCGCTTCTCGGACCCGCCCGCAACATGCACACGAAGGATGACTGGTCCAGGGTGTATTGGGCGCTGGATCGCAAGTGGAAGGACGGCCGGTCCGGGAAGGGTGTCGAAGAGGACACCGGACTCGGTCGAGAACGCGTGAAGGAACTGCTTGAGGAGCATCGATCCGAGGTGCGCCAGTTCACGGCGCAAGCAGGGTGGCCAGGCTATGCCCTGAAGTCCAGGCCCGTAGATTTTCTCCTCGAACGACTTCGCTACATTCTCGAGGAGCGCGGATTCGACCGTCGCAACGTGCGCGCGGTGACGCACCAGCCGCTCGACGAGATTCGGCCCCTGGATGCCCGCCGCAAGCTGGAGGTGCTTCCGGAATTCACCGACACGGCCGACTTCCGGACCCTGGCGACGCTGTTCAAGCGCGTCAAGAACATCGCGCGGGAGCGCAAGGACGGCAGCTCATCGGACGAGCAGTTCGAACCGGCGCTCACCGAACCGGCCGAGCGGGCGCTGCTCGATGAACTGAAGTCACGTCGCTCCATCATCGACGCTGCCGTCAGCACGGGCGCCGGGTTCCGCGAGGCTTTCGCCGAGGCCGCGAGGATAGGCCCGGCCGTCGACCGCTTCTTCAACGAAGTGTTCGTCATGGTCGAGGACCCGACACTGCAAAATGTCCGTCTGGGCCTCATGCAGCGGGTCGAGCAGGTCATCCTGCAACTCGCGGACGTCTCCGAGATCGTTCCGGAAACGTCGTCCTGACGATCCGGCCTCGTATATCCGCATGCGGAGCGGATTCGGTCCGGGGGAACCGCAGGCGTCGGCTGGACCTCCGGGCAGGGAACCACACCGGTCCGCGCACCGTCCAAGCCGGTAGACGGAGGGCCGAGGGATGGCACAGCAGACTGGCTGGGACTGGAAGAAGATTCTCCTCGTAGTCATGGGCGCCGCGGGCGTGCTGGTCTTCGCGCTTGTCGGGTTGACCGCAGTCGGCTTCGTCTGGGCGACGTCTACCGTCGAGCAGTTGGGCGACCCGGTCCTCGAGCCGGTTGACTCCAGCGTCGCGAGCCGGCACGCGGGCGAGCAGGCCGCCGGCGAGGGAAGTCCCGGGCAGCCGTTGCGGGTGGAGATCGAGCTGGAGGAAGGCGAGTTCGAAGTGCGTCCAGGCCCGCCGGGCGCCGGGGTCCAGGTGGACGGTTCGTATGCGAAGGGGTACTACGAGCTGATCGAGGATCACACGCCAGCGGGCGAGCCGGGCGGCCCGGCTACGACGATTCGTCTGCGTCCCGCCCACCCGTTCCTCGTGCGGCTGTTTGCCGGCGCGATCGGCGGGCACGACAACGTGCACAACGCGCTCACGGTCACCATACCGCCGGACGTTCCGATCGCGCTGACCTTGAGGCTGCGCGCCGGAGAGTCGCGTACCGATCTGGGCGGCCTGACCCTCACCGAGCTGGATGCCGAGCTCGTCATGGGGGAGCACCGGCTCGACTTCAGCGAACCGCTCGAGGGCGTTCCGAGCCGGGTGCACGTGGAAGGCGGCATGGGCGAGATCCGGGTCGAGCGTCTCGGCAACGCGAGAGCACGGGAAATCGAGATGTCTGGGCGGATGGGCAGCATGATTGCCGATCTCGGCGGCGACTGGCCCCGCGGCCAGGCCGCCGACCTGACGATCGAGAACACCATGGGCGAGTTCAGGCTGAATGTTCCGAACACGGTTCGGATCGCGCCCGACTCGAACGCGGCCAACGTCCTCGGCGCGGTCAGCCGCCTTCCGACGGAGGCCGAAGCGAGCGCCGAGACGCTGCTGCTGCGATTGCACATGTCGAACTCGATGGGCGAGACGCGGGTCAGGCGCTATTGAGGCTTCACAGGAAGCCGAACAGCGGCGGAAAGGCGACGACGACGAAGCCGGCCCAGACCGCGTAGACCGGCAGGTAGTCCGTCTGCCAGCGTTCGAGGGCGGAGAAGGGACCGCGGCCGCCTAGGAAGCGCGCGTAGAGCCAGGCCGACCAAGCCAGGTTCACCAGCAGGATCAGATTCTCGCCCAGCGCCGCCACCCGGTTCGGGCTGAAGCCGAATTCGGAAATGCGCCCGGCAATGGCCGCCAGCGCCACGCCGTCGAGGACGAGGGCGCTGACGACAAGCAGCAGCTGCAGCGCGTCGAACGCGTCGGGAGGAGCGTGCGGGTCGCGCGCCGAGACGGCATACAGCAGCAGGCCGAGGACGACCGCCAGGAGCAGGTCGAAGCCAATCAGCACCTCCCGTTCCACGTCGATGCCGCTGCCGGTCCAGACCATGGTAGCCAGAACGGCGAGCAGCACCGCAGCGAACAGCGGCGTGAACAGGCGGGTCAGCACGGGCGCCATGTTCTCGACGACGCTCTGCTTCGCCTCCACCAGCCACGCACCGACGATGACCGCGCCCAGCGCGCCGCACGGCAGCAGCCATTGTTGCGCGAACCACTCGACGTTTGCGCCGATGGCGGAGAAGGTGGCGAGGGTGAAACCGGTGAGCACGCCGCCGCCCAGCGCCATCAGCACGTAGTAGATGAACAGCTCGCCGGAGAAGCGCACGAAGTCCATGCGCCCGCCGCCGTCGCGCCAGCGTCCGCCGGCGTAGGCGACGCCCACCACCAGCCACAGCGCGATCGGCAAGTGCAGCGCCGCGAGCAGTATCGTGTGACCGCCGTGTGCGAACGGAAAGACATTGATGACGAGGGCGGCCACGGCGAACAGCACCGCCAGGCGCACGCATCCCGCCCGGTCCAGCCGACGCTTCCAGGCGAAGTAGCCGGCGAGGATCGGGAGCACGAAGAAACTCATGTTGCGGAAGTAGAACGGCCGGAGCTCTTCGTCGACATCGACCAGCGGCGGGTAGCCGAACAGCTCCGGAAGCTTCACCGCCAGCCCCGCGGCCGCCGCCAGGCCGACGACGACACGGGTCTCGACGGACGACGCCCGTCGTTCCGCTTCGGTCGCACCCGCGGGCGCCACCACGAGCTGTTTCCACAGCCGCTCGGAGTGCTCGCGCGCGAACTCCCGCGACACGGCGTCGAGGTTGCCCATCCGCTTGACCGCCACGAGGAAGGCCTCGTCGGCGGCGAGACCGGCGGCAACGAGCGCCGCCACCTGGTCGCGCAGATGCCCTTCGAGCTCCTCCACGTCGGCGGGGCGGATCGCCGGGCGCCGGCGCAGCCAGGACCGCCACTGCGCTATCTGCGCTTCGAGCGTCTCGTCGTGTCTTGCCATGGGTCGTCCTGTCCTTGGTCGTCGTCATCCGAGAGCCGGGAGTCTCCGCCGCAGAAGTCTCGCGCCGGCGATACTTCCAACGCGACCGTGAGGAGGTCGCGCGATGGCCGGGGTGAGCGTGCGCCAGATCCCGCGCAGGGCCTTGTCCACCACCTGCCATTGCTCGCGCTGCGCCGCCAGGTGCGCCCGCCCCGTCGCCGTGATGCGGTAGTAGCGTCGCCGCCGGCCGCTCTCCGCGGTGGCCCAGCGGGCCTGCACGTGGCCGAGACGCTCGAGGCGGTGCAGCACGGGGTAGAGCATCCCGTCCGTCCACCGGAGCTGCCCGCCAGACAGCTCGCCCACGCGCTTGATGATGGCGTAGCCGTAACTGTCGCCCTCGGCCAGGATGGCGAGAACGAGCGGTGCGGCCGAAGCGGCTACCAAGTCCTTGCTGATGTTCATCGTCCGGCACTCACGAGTGGATTCCCGCGCGACCTCATATACATAGCACAACTATACATAGCAATTCAATGTAGTTAGCCGTTCTTTGAGCGTGGGGCGGTCCGAGTCCTTTTTTCCCCCCCGGGCGCGGGGGGCCGATTTGGGGGGCACCTCGACGGATTGCTGGTGTGGATATCCACTATTGATATCCTCATAGAATTCCAGTACAGATATTCATGCCTGCAATCTCACTGAAGCTTCCCGAGCACTTGCTCGCGGCGTCCGGCGAGTGCGCCGCAGCGCTGCAATTGTCTCGTGCCGAGTACGTCCGGAGGGCGCTGGAGCGCATGAATCGCGACACGCACGCGCGGTTGCGCGCTGACCGGCTGCGGGGCGCCTCCCACCGAGTGAGACGGGAGAGCATGCGGGTCAACGCCGAGTTCGATGCCATCGAACGGGACTTCGATGCTTGAGCGGGGCGAGATCTGGGTCGCAGATCTCAATCCGCGCCGGGGAACCGAGCCCGGGAAGACCCGGCCTGTCCTGATCGTGCAGGCGCAGGCGCTGCTCGACGCCGGGCATCCCTCGACGCTCGTCGCGCCGCTTACCACAAGCCTGGTCGAGAACGCCTATCCGCTCCGCATCCGGATTGCCGCGACGGGCGGCCTGCAGCGCGATTCGGATGCTCTGATCGATCAGCTCCGGGCCATCGACAACCGCCGGCTGATTCGGGGTCCCCTCGCGCGGCTGGGGCCGCGGGTGATGCGACAGGTGGGGCAGGCGCTACTGGACGTCCTCGATCTGGCCGACGAATGAGCCGTCGGCCCGCCGCTCCTACGCCGCCCGGACCCAGCGGAGCAGCGTTCTGAAGTTCGGCGGCTTGCCGTACATCAGCAGACCGATGCGGAACACCTTGGCGGCGACCCACACGGCGGCGACGACAGACACGAGGCCGGTCCCTATCGACAGCCACACCTCCCACCACGGCGGGGGCTGGGTCGACGCCAGCCGCAGGACCATCCCGAACGTGTTGACGGGCGGCAGGTGGCTGACGGTGACGGCGAGCGCCGAGTCGGGGTTGCGCGAGACGGCCGGCCAGATGAACCCGGGGAGCATGACGATCAGCATCAGCGGCATCTGCAGCGACTGCGCCTCGGTCATGTCGTTGACCGCCGCGCCCACCGCCAGCATCAGCGAGCCGATCACGAAGAAGCCGATCAGGAAGAAGATCAGCAGGTAGAGAATCAGCCAGGGATCGAGCAGGCCGAACATCGAGAAGGACGACAGGGCCACGAGGCCGATCCCCAGGTAGAGGCCGATCATCAGCAGGCTGATCGCGACCGCGCCGAGCAGCTTGCCGGCCATCAGCTCCATCGGCGACACCGCCGACAGGAGTACCTCCACCACGCGAGTCGATTTCTCCTCGATGGTAGAAGTCAGCATGGTCTGGCCGCCGGCCATGATGCCCATGATCAGCAGGCCCATGAACGCTACCGGCAGGATGAAGTTGAATCCGCGAACCGTCTCGCGCTCGCTGTCGGGGCTGACCGTGGTCGAGGCCTGGCGCCGCACCCGGAGCAGAGCGTCGATCTCGGCGCGGTCGAGGGAGCGGGCCGCGATGCGCGCATCGACGATCGCATCCCGGACGTTGCGGTGGATGAACGAGAGGTCGCGGTCGTCGAGACCGGGAGCCACGTAGAGGTCGTAGGCGCCGAGCTCCCCGCCGGAATCCGCAGCCTGCACCGCGTGCTCGTGAATCACGATGAGAGCCGCGTGGCGCGGCCCGTCCGTTTCCTCGTTGAGCCAGCCTTTCGCCGCCTCGACGTCCGTGTCGGCCGCCAGTGCCAGCACGCGGACGTCGGGGGCGGGGCCGAGCGCCTCGTCGATCGACTCTGCGCTCGCCGTCTCGGCCATGCTGCGCACCGTTTCCGGGGCCTCGCCGAGGCTCCGGCGGAATGCCTCCAGCCGCCGGCGGGCGACCGGCTCCGGATCGAGTGCGGCCCGCATTTCCGGGAGCACGACGCCGGTCGGGTCGATGACGGCGTACTCACCCGCGATCCGGTAGGCGTCGTCGTCGAAGATGCGCGGCCCGACGATCACGAACGCGCCCAGAATGGCCGGCATGACGAGCAGGCCGAAGATGAAGCCCTTGGTGGCCACGGTGGCGACGAAGTCGCGGAGGGCGACGTGAAGGATGCGGGTCATGCCGGCGCCTCTTCCACCGTTTCCCGGAGCGTGGCGCGCAGCCGGTCCGCCTCGGTCGCGGCGGCGCCGCCGGCGACCAGCTCGACGAACACGTCTTCCAGACGCGGGCGCGAGAGCTCGATGCGGGCAGCCGGCGTCGTGTCCAGGATCCGCCGCATCGTCGCGGCCGGATCCGTCCCGGCCAGCAGCAGGATCTCCAGTCCCCGGTCGTCCGTCCGCACGCGCTCTATGCCGGCGATCGAGGCCAGCGCCGTCGTATCGGCTCCGGGATCGAGCGGCTCGAACCGGATCGAGCGCGGATCGTACCGGCTGCGGATGTCGCCGAGGTCGGCGTCCAGCACCTTGCGGCCCTCGTGCACCATGATGACGTGCTCGCAGATTTCCTCGGCCTGCGGCATCACGTGCGTGGAGAAGAGGACGGTCGCGCCCCGGCGGTGCTCCTCGATGACGAGGTCGCGCAGCATCCGCATGCTGACCGGATCGAGCCCGCTGAACGGCTCGTCGAGGATCAGCAGGTCCGGTCGGTGAATCGTCGCCGCAACGAACTGCACCTTCTGCGACATGCCCTTCGAGAGCTCGTCGCAGCGTTTCGATTCGACCCCGTCGAGGCCGACCCGCTCGAGCGCCCCCGCAATCCGCCGATCGAGATCGGGGCCGTCGGCACCCTTCAGGCGCGCCAGGTAGCGCAGGAACGGCTGTACCTTCATCCGCTTGTACATTCCCCGCTCCTCGGGCAGGTACCCGATGCGGTCCTTCGCTTCCAGAGCCGACGGGTGACCGAGGATGGAGATGGCGCCGGCATCCGGAAAGAGGATCGACATGATCATCCGGATCGTCGTCGTCTTGCCGGCGCCGTTCGGTCCGATGAAGCCGTAGAGCCCGCCCCGCGGCACCTCCAGGTCGAGCTCGGCGACGGCGGTCATCCGCCCGAACGTCTTCGTGACACCGGTCATCCGGATGGCGGGGTCCATGCTCCTCCTGTTTCCACTGTCGGTCCGTCCAGGCGGCGGCGCGCATTCACTCGTCTTCCCCCCGGGGGGCATGCTCCTCCTGTTTCGACGTCCGTCCGTCCCCCGCGGTTCCGGACACCGACGACGGCCCTGTCGTCCGGTCTCGGGCTGGCGCGTCGTCCGGGTGTTCACGCTAGAATAGCCGCGCGGTCGCACCGTCCACCATCGGAGACGCTCCAACAGAAAGCCGGATCCATACGCATGTCCAAGAAGCCGTCGGATAGGAAGAGCAAGCCCGCCAGGTCGACCAGGTCCACCGGCAAGTCGAGCGCGAAACAGTCAGCCGACAAGGCCAAGTACGTCTATTTCTTCGGCGACGGCTCCGCCGAGGGCGACCGGACGATGCGCGATCTGTTGGGAGGCAAGGGCGCGAACCTGGCCGAGATGACCAACGCCGGGCTGCCCGTGCCGGCGGGGTTCACCGTCTCGACCGACGCCTGCACGGTCTACTACGAGCAGCGCCGGCGGGTGCCCGCGGCCATCGACAAGGAGATGGACAAGCATCTGGAGCGGTTGGAGAAGCTGACCGGCGCCAGGTTGGGGTCGCCGAATCAACCGCTGCTCGTATCGGTCCGCTCGGGCGCCAAGTTCTCGATGCCCGGCATGATGGACACCATCCTCAACCTGGGTCTCAACGACCGCGCGGTCGAGGGGCTGAAGGCGCGCACCGCCAACGGCCGTTTCGCGTTCGACAGCTACCGCCGCTTCATCCAGATGTTCGGCAACGTCGTGCTGGAGATTCCCAAGGAGGCGTTCGAGGAGGAGTTCGACGGCGTCAAGGCGCACCGCGGCGTCGACCTCGATACCGAGCTCGACGAGATCGCCCTGCGCGAGGTGGTCGATCGCTTCAAGGCGGTGGTCATCCGCGAGAGCGGCGAGCCGTTCCCGCTCGATCCGCGGCGCCAGCTCCGGATGTCGCGCGACGCCGTGTTCCGGTCCTGGCAGAACCCGCGCGCGAAGGAGTACCGCCGCATCTACGACATCCCCGACGCCATCGGGACGGCCGTCAACGTGCAGGCGATGGTCTTCGGCAACACCGGCGATCGCTCCGGCACCGGCGTCGGCTTCACCCGCAACCCGGCGACGGGAGAGAACGAGTTCTACGGCGAGTTCCTCATCAACGCGCAGGGCGAGGACGTGGTGGCCGGCATCCGCACGCCGCAGCCGATCCGCGAGCTCGAGCAGGTGATGCCGCGCGCCTACGAAGAGCTTCGTACCATCACGAAGCGTCTGGAGCAGAACTACAAGGACGTGCAGGACTTCGAGTTCACCATCGAGGACGAGAAGCTCTACATGCTGCAGACGCGCAACGGGAAGCGCACCGGGCACGCCGCGGTGGTGATCGCCACCGATCTGGTCGCCGAGAAGGTGATCGAGCCGGAAGACGCCGTGCGCATGGTCGACCCGGACGCGCTGTCGCAGTTGCTGGCGCCGGTCTTCGACCCGGACGCCTGGGCCGCCTTGCCGGCGGTGACGAAGGGACTGCCGGCGTCTCCGGGGGCGGCCTGCGGCGAGGTGGTCTTCACCGCCGACGAGGCGGTGCGCTGGGCCGGCCAGGGCCGCGACGTGCTGCTGGTGCGCAAGGAGACGGTGCCGGACGACATTCACGGTATGCACGTCGCGCAGGGTGTGCTGACCGCGACCGGGGGCATGACCTCGCACGCCGCGGTGGTCGGCCGCCAGATGGGCAAGCCGTCGGTGGTCGGGGCGGGCGAGCTGCACGTCTCGGAATCCCGGCGCGTGGTGACCGTCAACGGGCAGAGCTTCGAGCAGGGCGACTACGTGTCGTTCGACGGACTGACCGGCGAGGTGAAGATCGGGCGCGTGCCGACCCGGCCCAGCGAGATTCTGCAGGTGCTGGCCGGCGAGCTAAACCAGCGCAAGTCGGATATCTACGGCCGCTTCTCGAAGCTGCTGAGGTGGGCCGACAAGGTCCGCCGGCTGGGCATCCGCGCCAACGCCGACCAGCCGGACCAGGCCGCCACCGCCTACGCGTTCGGCGCGCGGGGCATCGGCCTCTGCCGCACCGAGCACATGTTCTTCGGTGAGGAGCGGATCCCGATCGTGCAGCGGATGATCCTGGCCGAGACCGAGGCCGAGCGGCGGGCGGCGCTGGACAAATTGCTGCCGCTGCAGTGCGAGGATTTCTACGGCGTCTTCCAGGCGATGAAGGGGCAACCGGTCACCATCCGCCTCATCGACCCGCCGCTGCACGAGTTCCTGCCGAAGCGCGAGGAGCTGATGGTCGAGATTGCGCGCGCCGAGGTGCAGGGCGGCGGCGGGAAGGAGCTCGAGGAGCAGCGGGCGCTGCTGCGGCGCGTCGAGCAGCTCCACGAGTTCAACCCGATGATGGGGCACCGCGGCGTGCGGCTGGCGATCAGCTATCCGGAGATCGCCGAGATGCAGGCGCGCGCCATCATGGAGGCGGCCTGTCGGCTGGCCGGGGAGGGGACGAAGGTCGTTCCCGAGATCATGATCCCGCTGGTCGGCCACGTCGGCGAGTTCCGCGATCAGAAGGCGATCATCGACCGGGTGGCGGCCGAGACGATGACCACCGCCGGGGTCAAGGTGAAGTACCTGGTCGGGACCATGATCGAAATCCCGCGCAGCGTGCTCGTCGCCGGCGAGATCGCGGCCGACGCCGACTTCTTCTCGTTCGGCACCAACGACCTGACGCAGATGGCGTTCGGGTTCTCGCGCGACGACATCGGCAAGTTCCTGAAGGACTACCAGGACCGCGGCATCCTGACCCGCGACCCGTTCGAGACCATCGACACGGTGGGGGTCGGCGCGCTCATCCGCATCGGGGTGGAGCGGGGCCGCGGCGTGCGGCCGAAGCTGAAGCTCGGCGTCTGCGGCGAGCACGGCGGCGATCCCGCCTCGATCGATTTCTTCGAGGACGCCGGCCTCGACTACGTCAGCGCGTCGCCGTACCGTGTGCCGACCGCGCGGCTGGCCGCCGCGCAGGCGGCGCTCGCGCGCCGGTAGCCGGAGGGGCATGGGCAGGATCAACCGGCTCCCGGCCGGGCTCGCCAACCAGATTGCGGCCGGCGAGGTGGTGGAGCGTCCTGCCTCGGCCGTCAAGGAGCTCGTCGAGAACGCGCTCGATGCGGGCGCCCGGCGCGTGGCGGTGACGCTGGAGCTGGGCGGCAAGCGGTTGATTCGCGTCGAGGACGACGGCGAGGGGATGACTCCCGGCGACGCGAAGCTGTCCGTCGAGCGCCACGCGACCAGCAAGATCGGCAGCCTCGGGGACCTCGCCGCCATCGCCACGCTCGGCTTCCGGGGCGAGGCGCTGCCGAGCATCGCGTCGGTGTCGCACCTGCGGCTGCGCACCCGCGCCCGCGGCGCGTCGAGCGGCGTGGAGGTCGGCGTCGACGGCGGCGAGCAGGCGCGGGTGGCGGAGGCCGGACTGCCGGAGGGCACCGCCGTCGAGGTCCGCGATCTCTTCTACAACGTTCCGGCCCGGCGCAAGTTCCTGAAGTCGGACGGGGCCGAGACCGGGCACATTTCGCGCTCCCTGACGCAGCTCGCCCTCGCGCGCCCCGAGGTGGGCTTCCGGCTGCGAAGCGGTCCGCGCAACCTCTTCGACTACCCGCCGGTGGCGAGCTTCGCCGACCGGTTCTTCCAGATCTACGGAGACCGGCCGGGGCTGGTCGAGTTGCGCAAGGAGGCGGCGGGGATCCGGCTGTCCGGGCTGGCCGCCGCGCTGGCCGCCGACGGCCCGTCCCGCGGCCCGCAGCACCTGTTCGTCAATCGCCGCGCGGTGAAGGACCGCACCATCCTGCACGCGGTGAACGACGCCTACAGCCGCGCCAGCGTCAAGCCGCGCAGCCCGGAGGTGCACCTGTTCCTGGAGCTTCCGCACGAGCGCGTCGACGTCAACGTCCACCCGGCCAAGGCCGAGGTGCGGTTCCTGGAGCAGTCGCTGGTGCACGAGGTGGTGCGGCGCGGTCTGGCCGACGCGCTGGGGCAGGAGGCGGTTCCGCAGGTATCGCTCGCTCCACCACGGGGGGGGCGGGATGAGCCGCGGGCCCCCGCGATCCCGGGCATCGTCGCCGGGATGGGCGCGGCGAGCCGCTGGGGGCCGGTGACCGAGGTCTTTCGCCGCAGGGATGGCGAGGGCGGTCGGACGGCCGTGGTTCGTGAGGGGCCGGGGGCCCCGGACGGCCCCCCCGCGTCCGCCGGCACTCCCGAGGCACTCCCCGGCGCCGTCCCGTCCGGTGTCGGCGCGGGGCCGCTGATGCCCCTGGGCCAGTTCCGCGACACGTTCATCATTGCGGTCGACAACGACGGGGTGGTCATCATCGACCAGCACGTCGCCCACGAGCGCATCCTCTACGAGCAGGTCACCGAGCGGTTGACTCATGGCTCGCTCGAGTCGCAGCGACTGCTCGAGCCCCTGCTGATTGCACTGCCGGTGGGCGCCCGCGATGCCCTGGCCGCCCACGCCGACGATCTCGCCAGGCTGGGATTCGAGATTGATCCCTTCGGGGGAGACAGCGTCCGGGTCGCGGCGGTCCCGGCCCTGCTCAGCCACGGCGCTTGCGAGACCGCGGTGCGCGCCCTGGCCGAGGATCTGGAGGGGCTCGATCGCGGAGCGAGCGTCGCGGACGCCATCGGCCGGATCGCGGCCAGCACGGCCTGCCACGCCGCCGTCAAGGCGAACGACCGCCTGACGATGGAGAAGATGACCTGGATTCTCCAGGAGCTGCGGCGCACCGCCTATTCGACGGTGTGCCCGCACGGACGGCCGGTGCTGCTGCGGCTGACGCGGCAGGAGCTGGAAAAGCGCTTCGAACGTACCTGACTCGCCGCCCCGACGGGCGCGGTCGGAGGCCACGCGGCAGCGGCGACTCGGAACGGCACGCGCCTTGCTTGTGGAACAGAGATGCAAGAATCCGAGACACTCCTGGTTGCCGTGGATGCGCACGACCGCGAAACGGGGCTGGTGGACAAGATAACCGCTCATCGGGAGGGGATCCTGCACCGTGCCTTTTCGATCCTCGTCTTCGACGAGGGCGGCCGGTTGCTGCTGCAGCGACGCGCGACCGGCAAGTACCACTCTGGTGGTCTCTGGTCCAACACCTGCTGCAGCCACCCGCGGGCCGGAGAGAGTCTGCTGGACGCCGCCCACCGCCGGCTGCGCGAGGAGATGGGCTTCGACTGCCCCCTGGAGGCCGTGTTCGGCTTCGTCTACCGGGCGGCGCTGGACGGCGGGTTGGTGGAGCACGAATTCGATCACGTTATCGTCGGACGGTTCCAGGGCGCTCCCGCTCCCGACGCTCGGGAGGTGGAAGAGTGGCAGTGGCAGCGCGTTCCGGCGGTCCAGTCACGCCTCGCCGAAGAGCCGGAGGCGTTCACCGCCTGGTTCAAGCTCGCTCTCGACGGACTCGTGGCTCGCGGGCTTCCCGGGCAGCGTGCCGACAGCATCTGAGTCCGGTCGGCGTTCCCGGTCCTGGTGAGGTTCCAGCAGGTCGTGAGTCGGCCGAGGCGATACAATAGGCCCCGCCGGAGGGGCCATGGAGCGATGCGACTCATCGTCGGCGGTGAGGGCTCGGCAGCAGGGATTGGGACGCCGGCGTTTTCTCGGCCGGATGATCGCCGCCGGAGCGTCGCTGGCGGCGGCGGGGGCGGTTCCGCGACTCGCCGCCCAGAGCCGGTTCCTGACCGCTGCGACGCTCGATGATGGATTCGAGCTGTACTACGAGGTGCACGGCGAGGGACCGGTCGTGGTGTTCGCGCACGGCGCCGGCGGGACGCATCTGAGCTGGTGGCAACAGATCCCGGCGATGTCCGAGCACTTCGAGTGCGTTACCTTCGATCATCGGGGCTTCGGCTACTCTCGCGACGTGCCGTCCGGACCGGGCCGGGCCGCGTTCGTCGACGATCTCCACGGACTCCTCGAGCACCTGGGCATCGGCCGGGTGGCGCTCGTCGGACAGTCCATGGGCGGTTGGACCACGCTCGGGTTCGCCTCCGCCTGGCCGGAGCGGGTCAGTGCGCTCGTGTTGTGCGACACCCCCGGCGGGTACACGGACCCGGAGGTCGCCCGTCTGATGCAGCGGCGGCCGGCCGAGCGCGGGGCGTTCGCCCCGTCGTTCGGCGAGCGCGAACCGGAGCTCGCGTTCCTGTACCGCGAGATCCAGCGGTCGACGCTCGATCGCACGCCGGGCGGCGGCCCGCGGGCCGCGTCGGGACTGCTCTCGGCGTCGACCGACATCGGCCCGATCGTCGCACACCAGATCCCGACGTTGTTCGTCGTCGGCGAAGAGGACTCGATCTTTCCGCCGGCGGCGCTCGAGGCGATGCACCGCAAGATGCCGGGCTCCGAGTTCGCGCTCGTGCCGGGGGCCGGGCATTCGGTCTACTACGAGAAGCCGGCGCTGTTCAACCGCCTCGTGATCGAGTTTCTGAGACGACACGCGTCCGCCGCCCGCGGCTAGGAGTCTGCGCCGTAGAACGGCGTAGACTTCTAGTCAGGCCCGGCTGGGCGGCAATCGGAGGCCGCAGCGCGACCGCAGCGGTCGCGTTCGGCGACGATTGTCGGGCTAGGGCCCTCCGCGTGCGGTCGGAGCAAGGAGTCGACATGTCCAGGTTGGCAATGACGATGAGGAGGCAGACATGTCTGCACGCAGGATGAAGGTCGCGGCGGTCGTCGTTCTCGGCGGGCTGCTGGCGGCCGGTGCGCCGCCGGTTGCGGCGCAGACCGACAACGGCGAGTGGCGGAGCTACGGCGGCGACATCGCGAACACGCGCTATTCGCCGCTGGATCAGATCGACGCCGGGAACTTCGATGATCTGGAGGTCGCCTGGCGGCTCCGGACCGCCAACTTCGGGTCGGAGCCCGAGTTCAACTTCCAGGCGACGCCGCTGATGGTGGACGGCGTGATCTACACCACGGCGGGCCTGCGCCGGGCGGCGATCGCGGCGGACGCGGCGACCGGCGAGTTGCTCTGGATGCACCGCCTCGACGAGGGCGAGCGGGCCGCGGTGGCGCCGCGGCGCCGGTCCGGCCGCGGGCTGGCGTACCGCGACGACGGGGGCGACGGGCAGATCTTCTACGTGACGCCCGGCTACCGGCTCGTCGGCCTGCACGCGAAGACCGGCGAGCGCCTGGCCGACTTCGGCGAGAACGGGATCATCGACCTGATGCAGAACATGGATCAGGAGATCGACCCGCTGGCCGGCGAGATCGGCCTGCACGCGACGCCGCTCGTGGCCGGCGACACCATCGTGGTCGGGGCCGCCCACGTTCCCGGCAGCGCGCCGCGCTCGATGCGCAACACGAAGGGTTACATCCGGGGCTTCGACGCGAATACCGGCGTCCGCAAGTGGATCTTCCACACGATCCCGGGCGCCGACGAGTTCGGCAACGACAGTTGGCTGAACGACTCGTGGCGCTACACCGGCAACACCGGGGTGTGGGGGCAGATCAGCGCCGACCTCGAGCTGGGCATCGTCTATCTGCCGACCGAGATGCCGACCAACGACTACTACGGCGGCCACCGCCACGGCGACAACCTGTTCTCGGACAGCATCGTCGCGGTGGACATCGACACCGGCGAACGGTTGTGGCATCTGCAGGTGATTCAGCACGACGTCTGGGACTGGGACTTTCCCTGCGCGCCGGTGCTGGTCGACGTGGAGATCGACGGCGTCATGCGGAAACTCATCGCGCAGCCGAGCAAGCAGTCGTGGCTGTACGTCCTCGACCGCGTGACCGGCGAGCCGATCTGGCCGATCGAGGAGCGCGAGATGCCGCCGTCCGACGTGCCGGGCGAGCTGCTGTCGCCGACCCAGCCGTTCCCGACCCATCCGCCCCCCTACGACCGGCAGGGGGTTGGCATCGAGGACCTGATCGACTTCACGCCGGAGTTGCGCGCCGCGGCGGAGGAGCTCGTTTCGAACTTCCGCATCGGGCCGATCTTCACGCCCCCGGTGGTGGCCGAGACGGACGGGCCGTGGGGCACGCTGATGCTGCCGTCGGCCGGCGGCGGCGCCAACTGGCCGGGCGGCTCGGTCGATCCCGAGACCGGCATCTTCTACCAGTACTCCTTCACCCAGGTCACCTCGCTCGGCCTGGTGAACGACCCGGAGCGCTCGGACATGGACTTCATCCGGGGGAATCCTCCGGGGGTGCCCGCGCGTCTGCGCGCGTTGAACATTCGCGGGCTACCGCTCATCAAGCCGCCGTGGGGCCGCATCACCGCCATCGATCTGTCGACGGGCGACTTTCTCTGGCAGATTCCGCACGGCGAGACGCCCGACAACGTCCGTAACCACCCCGCGTTGCAGGGCGTCGACATCCCGCGCACCGGCCGCATCGGCCGCGTCGGCACCCTGATCACCAAGACGCTGGTGATTGCGGGCGAGCCGGGCACGTTCACCACGCCGTCGGGCGAGGTGGGAGCGATGCTGCGCGCCTACGACAAGGCGTCGGGCGAGGAGATGGGCGCGGTCTACATGCCGGCGTCGGTGTCGGGCTCGCCGATGACGTACCTGCACGAGGGGCGGCAGTACATCGTGACCGCCATCGGTGGAGCCGGATTCCCCGGGGAGTTGATCGCCTACCGCTTGCCGGAATAGCGCCGGGGGGCGTCATCCGGCCGGCTCGGCTCCGAACCGGTCGGGGGGCGCCCCCGCGCATGCGCCACCGGCACCGCGGCGGGCTGCGCGCATCAGACGGTCCTCGGGGGCGCCGGCAGCCCCCGGGTCAGTCCCTCGAAGAGCAGCCTCAAGCCCACGTTCGAACGCACCAGCGCGCTGGTCACCGCGGTCACCGCCCGCACGCTGAGACGCGAGATCTTCACCTCGTCGCCGCTCCTGAACGCCGGCGTGGCGTGGATGCGCCGTAGCGTGAGCACGGCCATGCCCAGCGGCCAGAGGCAGAAGCGGCGAATGCCGGTTTCCCCGGGGGGGAGCATCAGGACGAAGCGCAGCGCGTCGGTGAGGTGGCGGCGGGTGATTGCGACCAGCTCCGACAAACCGTCGGCGAAGCCGGGGGCGGGCTGTCCGGCGGACAGCGAGCACAGCTCGAAGCCGGTCGTCCGAAAGACGTCGCGCGGCAGCCAGCACGCGCCCCGGCGCCGGTCCTCCCAGATGTCCTTCAGGATGTTGACCATCTGCAGCCCCTGGCCGAACGAGACCGACAGCGCGAACAGTTCGTCGCGTCGCCGGCGGATATCGGGGGAGTAGTCACAGAAGAGGTCGGTGAGCGTTTCGCCGACGACGCCCGCGACGTGGTAGCAATAGCGGTTCAGGTGCGGGAGGTCCTCGAGTCCTTCCGGCGTCGCCCTCTGCTGGAACTCCGCCATTCCGCGCGACATCACGCGCACGCAGCGTTCGATGGCGCGGCGCTGGACGGTGCGGAACCCCCTGGTGACGCGAACCACCCGGGCGGTGTTGGCGACCAGATCCTGCTCGCGCTCCGTGCTCGATGACGACAACAGCGCGCCGAGCTCGCGGGAGAACGGCGCCACCTCGGCGCGGCCGGCGACCACGTCGATGAAGCGCTCCGAGAACGCCTGCTTCTGGGCGGGGGACAGCGCCGGCTCGTCCTCTATGGTGTCCGCGATCCGGCACAGCGCGTACACGTTGCCGACGACGTCGCGCAGCGGGTTCGGGAGCTGCGGAATGTTGAGGGCGAAGGTCCGCGAGACGCCCTGCAGGATCTCCGACTGGTAGGCGAGGTCGCTCTGCGCCGGTCCTGTCGGCGAGGAAGCCGTCATCGGCCGCCATCCTAGCCCGAAAACCGTCGCCTGTGGCTCCGCTTTCCTCCCAGCCGTGCCTGACCAGCCGTCTGCACCGCCTCCGCGGCGCAGACTCCCGGCCCTGAAATGGTCGCTCTGTGGCTCCGCTTTCCTGCTATCCTTCGCGACGCGACGAAGAAGGAGCCGAACGTGCCAATACAGCGCATGCACATCGCGTCGATCATCGTGCTCGCCGGATTGCTGGCGGCCGGCACGGCACCGGCGGCGGCGCAGACCGACAACGGCGAGTGGCGCAGCTACGGCGGCGACATCGCCAACACGCGCTACTCGGCGCTCGACCGGATCACCGCCGACAACTTCGACGACCTGGAGGTCGCCTGGCGGCTGAACACGGCCAACTTCGGGCCGGAGCCGGAGTTCAACTTCCAGGCGACGCCGCTGATGGTCGACGGCGTGCTGTACTCGACGGCCGGCCTGCGGCGGGCGGCAATCGCGGCGGACGCGGGCACCGGCGAGCTGCTCTGGATGCACCGCCTCGACGAGGGCGAGCGCGCCGAGGTGGCGCCGCGGCGGCGCTCGGGTCGCGGGCTGGCCTACCGCGACAACGGCGGCGACGGGGAGATCTTCTACGTCACCCCCGGGTACCGGCTGGTCGGACTCGACGCGAAGACGGGCGAGCGGCTGTCCCACTTCGGCGAGGACGGCATCGTCGACCTGATGCGGAACATGGATCAGGATATCGATCCGCTGTCGGGCGAGATCGGCCTGCACGCCACGCCGCTCGTGGCCGGCGACACCATCGTCGTGGGCGCGGCGCCCGTGCCCGGCGGCCGGCCCCGCTCGATGCGCAACACGAAGGGCTACATCCGCGGCTTCGACGCCGATACCGGCGAACGGAAGTGGATCTTCCACACGATTCCGGGGGCGGACGAGTTCGGCAACGACACGTGGCTGAACGAATCGTGGCGCTACACCGGCAACACCGGGGTGTGGGGGCAGATCAGCGTCGACCTGGAAGAAGGCATCGTCTACCTGCCCACCGAGATGCCGACCAACGACTACTACGGCGGTCACCGCCACGGCGACAACCTTTACTCGGACAGCCTCGTGGCGGTGGACATCGAGACGGGCGACCGGCTGTGGCACTTCCAGTTCATCCATCACGACGTGTGGGACTGGGACCTGCCCTGCGCGCCGATCCTGGCCGACGTCATGATCGACGGCGAGCTGCGCAAGATCGTGGCGCAGCCGAGCAAGCAGTCGTGGCTGTACGTCTTCGACCGGGTGACCGGCGAGCCGATCTGGCCGATCGAGGAGCGGGAGGTCGAGCCGTCGGATGTGCCGGGCGAGCTGCTGGCGCCGACCCAGCCCTACGTGACGAAGCCCCCGGCGTACGATCGGCAGGGGGTCGATGTTGACGACCTGATCGACCTGACGCCCGAGCTGCGGCGGCGCGCCGAGGAGATCGCGTCGCGGCACCTGATGGGGCCGATCTTCACCCCGCCCACCGTCTCGGAGGCGGACGGCGTCTACGGCACCCTGATGCTGCCGTCGCAGGCCGGCGGGACGAACTGGCCCGGCGGGTCGCTGGATCCGGAAACCGGCATCATCTACCTGTACACGTTCACGCAGATGGTGTCGCTCGGTCTGGTCAACGATCCCGAGCTCTCGGACATGAACTTCATCCGCGGGCGCGGGGAGGGCATCTCGGCTCGCGAGGCGTCGCTGACCATCGAAGGGATCCCGATCGTCAAGCCGCCGTGGGGCCGCATCACCGCGATCGACCTCAAGGCGGGGGAGATTCTCTGGCAGGTGCCGCACGGCGAGACGCCGGACAACATCCGCAACCACCGGCTGCTCGAGGGTGTCGACGTGCCGCGGACCGGCCGCATCGGGCGGGTGGGAACGCTGAACACGCCGACCATGGTCATCGCGGGCGAGGCGGGCACTTTCACCACGCCGTCGGGCGAGGTAGGCGCGATGCTCCGCGCCTACGACAAGATGTCGGGCGAGGAGCTCGGCGCCGTCTACATGCCGGCCGGGGTGACCGGGTCGCCGATGACCTACCTGCACGAAGGGCGGCAGTACATCGTCACGGCGATCGGCGGCGCCGGGTTCCCGGGCGAGCTGATCGCCTACCGGCTGCCGGAGGAGTAGACGCTCCGGCGGCGGTTTCTTCGTCGCCGGTCCCCGGGCCTGGGCTGGGATCCCGCACCCGTAGCTGCTTCACCGGCTCGAAGTGCCTGCGGTTGCGGGTGACGAGGGTCAGGTCGTACTCGATCGCCGTCGCCGCGATGAGGGCGTCGGGCGTGGCGATGCCGGTCTCGCGGCGAATCCGGCCGGCCCGCTCGGCTACGCTGCGGCCCACCGCCAGTTCCCGGAAGGGATCGAGAAGCCGCTGGACGAGCGCCGATCCGACCGCGCCGGAGAGCAGCTCGCACCGGGTGATGACCGAGTAGTGGACCCGGTTCCGACCTGGTTTCAGTGCTCTGGCGCCGCGCAGATGGTCGATGAAGACGTCCGTGTCGACCAGCAGGTCAGCCACCGGATCGTCCGGGAACTCTAAGCCGGTCGGATCGGGCCTCCCAGTCGTCGCGCGCCGGGGCGCGTGCCTCCGGTGCGGCGCCGAACGTGCTCTCGAGGGCGTTCGTCGGATCGACCGGTGCCTGTTCGATGTACATCTCTACCGCCTCGCGAACGACAGATGCGAGGCTCGTGCCCCGTGCGCCTGCAATCTCGTCGAGGCGCTGGCGCTGCGACGACCGCAGGTAGATCTGCGTGCGGGTGGCAGGCATACAGCGCAGTATACAGCAACCGGACGTGTCTCGCGCCTCCGTCCATCACGAGGGTCGGGCGCGTTGCCGTTACCGTCGCTCTTCGATGCGGTAGAGGTGGTTGTCGCTGCGGATGAACAGTGCGCCGTCCGCGACCGCCATCGAGGCCAGCGTCAGTCCATCGAGCTGGTTCCGGGCCAGCACACGGAACTCGGGGCCGGGAGCGAGCACCGTCGTCACGCCCTCTTCGTTCTGGAAGTAGATCCGCCCGTCGACGAACACCGGCGAGGCGGCGTGGTTGCCGCCCAGTCGTTGCTGCCAGTGGATGTCGCCGGTCAGTGCGTCGACGCAGGTCGCGATGCCGAAGTCGGTGACGACGTACAGCTCGTCGCCGACCAGGATCGGCGAGGGCGTGAGCGGCGCCCCGCGGCGGAGCCGCCAGGCGACGTGCGAGCGCGTGACGTCGCCCTCTCCGTCGGCGCGCACCGCGAGCAGGGTCGGGGCCTGGAAGCCGGTCGACAGGTAGACGAGCCCGTGGCCGTAGATGGGCCGCGGGACGTTCGAAAAGCCGTTCGGATAGCGGACCCGCCAAATCTCGCGCCCGGTCTCCGGGTCATGCCCGCTGGCGCGGAACGCGCTGACGTTGAAAATCTGGTCGCGGTCCCCCACGCGAATGAGGAGCGGCGTCGAGTAGGCCTGCGACACGGGATCGGGACGGGTCGACCGCCAGCGTTCCTCGCCGGTGCGCGCGTCCACCGCGACGAGATAGGCCGTGTCGTAGCCGTCGATGCTGATCACGAGCCGGCCGTCGTGCAGGATGGGCGAGCCGCCGTTCCCGTGCTGCGAGATGTAGGGGAAGCGTGTGCGCCACAGGACGTCGCCCGACGTGCTGACTGCCGCCGTACCGGTCGCGCCGAAGTGCACGTACACCCGCTCGCCGTCCGGGTCGAGGACCGGGGTCGGCGAGGCGAAGCTGTTCTTCGGATTGAGCAGGTAGGTCTCGTCGCTGCCGAACACCTCCACGTCGAGGGTGTTGGCCCCGGTTTCGACGTCGTAGGCCAGTAGCCGGAGCGAGCTGCCGTCGGCCGGATCGGTGACGGCCGTGGTCAGCCAGATACGGCCGTCGGCGATGACGGGTGACGACCAGCCGCGGCCTTCTACCGGCGCCTTCCACGTGACGTTCTCCGTCTCGCTCCACTCCAGCGGTACCGCTGCATCGGGAGCGTGCCCCTGGCCGGTCGGTCCACGGAACTGCGGCCAGTCGGCGGCGCGGGCGATGGCGCCGGCGCACCAGAGGATGGAGACGACCGCGACGGTCGAGACGGCCAGCCGCGGGACGGTCGAGGCGCCCTTGTGCATCGCTTTCTCCCTTGCCGGCATTGTATACGGCGGTCGGATTGCAGGACGGCCGGGCAATTGCGAAGCCGGATTCCAGCGAGTCCGCATCGCCGGTCCGGTGTGGCATGATGGGAGGCGGGATCGGCGAGGAGGACGGGAATGGCGACGGAGCACACGGGCGAATACGGCGGCGTCGCGCAGGTCGAGGGCGATGCCGCCCCGGATAGCGCCGAAGCAGCGCCGGCGATGGAGTTTCCCGGCTGCGACTCCATCCCCATGACGTGGGAGGATGTCTGGGCCTACGACGGACGTATCGAGTACTGGGATCGCGCGTCGTCGACGGCGCAGGTCCTGCGCGACGCCGGTCCGGTCCACGAGAGCCCGCCCAACGTCCTGAGCGAGATCCTGACCCGGATCTCCCAGGAGCGCGGATCGCGCATCCGCTGCTACGGCGCGGTCTACCTGATGGAGCGGGACGGGGCGGGCCGACCCCGGCGGGTGATGGTCGCGGACCAGACCATCTACCTGCGTCCGGGGCGCTGGAAGCCGAGCGACCCGGCCATCATCCGGGACGAAGACCCGTTGCCGAACGTGATCCTGGAGGTGGATCACACCACCGACGTCCGCCGCAACAAGCTCGGGTTGTACGAATCCTGGGGGTTTCCGGAAGTGTGGGTGGGGACGCCGGACACCCCGTCGCCGAACCGCCCGCGGGGGCTCCGGCCGGGCCTGACGATCTACCGGCTCGACGGGGGGCGTTTCCGGGTGTCCGCGGAGAGCCGCGCGTTTCCGGGATGGCCGGCGGCCAGGATCCATGTTTCGCTGAACGAGTCGCACATGAGCCCCCGAACCCTGACCGACCTGACCCGCGTGGGCCGCAGGCTGGGCGGGCAGGAAGGCACGACCCCGGACGACGATCCGCAGATCGGCCGCCACCGCCGGCAGGCCCACGGAACCGGTCTGCGGGCAGGGCGCGCCGAGGGGGTCGCCGCACAACGGGTGCTCCTGGGCCGCTTGGCATCACGCAAGTTCGACCCCGCGACCGCGGAGCGGTTGGCAGCGGTCCTGGCCGGGGTCGACGATCCCGGGCGCCTCGCCGCGATCGGCGGCCGGATCATCGACTGCGACGACGGCGCCGCGCTGTTGGCTGAACTCTCCTGAAGCGAGCCCGGCGCTGGAGTTGCGCGAACAGTTGAGTCCGGAAGAAGAGGACGACCCGTCGAATCGCAATCACCGTGGCGGAGAGGGTGCTGTTGGCGGAGAAGACCGACGAGCGGGCGTTTGCCAACGAACTTCGCATGCTGGCCGCCGTCAAGCTCTACGAGCTCGGTCGACTGTCGTCCGGGCGGGCCGCCGAACTCGCTGGAATGCCCCGCGTGGAGTTCCTCCTGTCACTTCGTCGCTACCGCGTCTTCCCGCTGGATACGGAGCTGGATGAGCTGGAACAGCGGGATGGCTGAGACTCTCAGCACCTGATTGCTCCGGAGCTCGCCTGCGCTCCTGCTGCCGCACGACGGAGAGGGGCGGACCATCCCCGGTGAGGTGGCCCAGGGCCTATAATCGGGCCGACGCGGCAAGGCTGCGGGTGTGGATGCTGGCGCCCGGGCCTTTGTCGGGTGATTGCCAAGGGGGGAAACGACATGCGGGGGATTTCCAGATCGGGCATCCTGGCGGCGTTCGCCGTTGCGGCCGCGGCCGTCATCGTCGTGACCGGCCAGCAGCCGGAGTCGTTGAGCGTGACGCCGGTCAAGGACGGCCTTTTCTACATCAACGGCGTGGGCGGGAACGTCGGCGTGCGCGTGACGTCCGAGGGCGTCATCCTGATCGACGACAAGTTCCCGCGCAACGTGGACGCGATCAAGGCGCGGGTGGCCGAGGTGACCGACCAGCCGATCCGCTACGTCATCAACACGCACCACCACGGCGACCACGCCGGCGGCAACGTCGGGTTCATCGACTCGGCGGACGTCATCGCGCACGAGAACGCGCGCAAAAACATGATCCGCAACGAGCAGGACGCGCCGCCGCGCATCGTCTACAGCGACCAGACCGCCGTGCACCTGGGCGGGGTCGAGGTGCGGGCGCACCACCTGGGCCGCGGCCACACCAACGGCGACTCGGTCATCTACTTCCCGGACCTGGGCACGGTCCACGGCGGCGACCTCCTGCACGGCACGGCGCCGTTCATCGACTATGCCAACGGCGGCAGCAGCAAGGAGTGGCTCGGTGTGCTCGACGGCATCCTTGCGCTCGACTTCGACACCGCCATCCCCGGCCACGGCGGCCTGATGACGCGGGCCGACGTCCAGGCCTTCCGCGATCAGTTCGTCGCCGTCCGCACCCGCATGCGGGAGCTGATCGACGGCGGCCTCGCCAAGGAGGACGCGTCGGCGGAGATCGTGACGGCGGCGCTGAGCTGGACGACGGCCGAGAACGGCCTGTTCATGCGCCGCAGCATTCCGGGTTTCTACGACGAGATCGCGGCGGAACGCTGACGCGCTGTCGCAACGCGGTCTTGCCGGGTTCCTGGGCAGCCACGAGGATGCTCAGGCGCCAGTCATGGGGTGCCGCCGCCGGGCGGCAGTCGGGGAGGGTGTAGATGCATCGCGCGCAGAGTCGGTTCGTCGTGGCGTTCGCCGGTCTCGGACTCGTTGCCGTCGCCTCGGCGACCCACGCCCAGGACGTGGAGTGGCGCTCCTACGGGTCGGACGCGGCCGGCACCAAGTACTCGCCGCTGGACCAGATCGACCGGGACACGATCGGTGACCTGCAGATCGTCTGGCGGCAGTCGGTGCTGCCGGAGGCCATGCGGGAAGGACGCGAGGACTTCACTCCCTCCGTCGCCGCGCAGAACACGCCGCTGATGGCGGACGGTCGCCTCTACATCAGCTCGGCCCTCGGTACGGTCGCGGCGCTCGACGCGACGACCGGCGAAGTGCTCTGGTTCGACACGCCGCCCGACCGCGACGGCGAGCCGTTCACCCGCGTACGCCAGACGCGCGGCGTGGCCTGGTGGGACGACCCGCAGAGCGACGACGCGCGGGTGCTCGCCGTGGTCGGTTCCTACCTGGTGGCGCTGAACGCCCGCACCGGCGAGCGGTACCCGGACTTCGGCGACGGCGGGGAGGTGGACCTGACGCAGGGGTTCGACCGCCCGTGGGAGACCTTCAGTTGGGGCTCGCCGCCGCTCGTCGTCGGCGACATCGTCGTGATCGGCTCGGCCATGACCGACGTCACCAACCCGAACATGCCGGCGATGAAGGAGATGCCGCCGGGCGACGTGCGCGGCTTCGACGTGCGGACCGGCGAGTAGGTCTGGATCTTCCACGTCGTCCCGCGGGAGGGAGAGCCGGGCCACGAGACCTGGCTGACCGCGCTCACCGAGGACCGGGCGTCGTGGGAGTACAGCGGCAACACCAACATGTGGGCCTGGCCGAGCGCGGACGAAGAGCTCGGCCTGGTATACGTGCCGCTGTCGACGCCGACCAACGACTACTACGGCGGCTACCGCCCCGGCGACAACCTGTTCGCCGAGAGCCTCGTCTGCCTCGACGCCCGCACCGGCGAGCGGGTCTGGCACTTCCAGGCCGTGCACCACGGCATCTGGGACTACGACTTCCCGGCCGCCCCGAACGTCATCGACCTGCAGGTCGATGGGCGCGCCGAACCGGTCAAGGCGGTGGCGGCGGTGAGCAAGCAGGCGTTCACCTACGTCTTCGACCGCGTGACGGGCGAGCCGGTGTGGCCGATCGAGGAGCGGCCGGTGCCGCCGGGCGACGTGCCGGGCGAGTGGTACGCGTCGACCCAGCCTTTCCCGACGCGCCCGCCGGCATTCGACCAGCAGGGTACGAGCCTAGACGACCTGATCGACTTCACGCCGGAGCTGCGCCGCGACGCGCTCGAGGTCTTCGAGCAGTACGTGACCGGCCCGCTCTTCACCGCGCCGTCGCTGGTCGACGACTCGCCGGGCGGCACGAAGGGGACCCTGCAGATGCCGGGGGTGGTCGGTGGCGCCGACTGGGGCGGCTCGGCCGTCGATCCGGAGACCGGGATCCTGTACGTGCCGTCGGTCCACGCCGAGTCGGTCATCGGGATCGTGCCGTCCGAGCATCCCCGCTCGGACATGCGCCTGGTCGTGCAGACGCTGGCGCTGCTGGAAGGCCCCAACGAGCTGCCGATCTTCAAGCCGCCGTACGGCCGGCTGGTCGCCATCGACCTGAAGAAGGGCGAGATCCTCTGGTCGAAGGCCAACGGCAACGGACCGCGGGACCATCCGCTGCTCCAGGACCTGGACCTGCCGCCGCTGGGCCAGCCGGGGCGCGTCTCGCCCCTGGTCACGAAGTCGTTCGTGTTCCTCGGCGAGGGCGGCAACGCCGGCGTGGTCGTTCTGCAGCCGATCTGGGGCGGGGCGGGCGGCAAGATGTTCCGCGCCTACGACAAGCTGACCGGCGACGTGGTGTGGGAGATGGAGCTGCCCGGCGGCACGACGTCGGCGCCGATGACCTACCTGGTCGACGGCCGGCAGTACATCGTCGTCACCGTCGGCTGGGAGGACATGCCGAGCGAGTACATCGCGCTCGCACTGCCGGAGGCGTGAGCAGCCCGGTCCGGAGGATTGGATCGGGTCGGGCGGGCCGTTGACCTGGTCCGCCAGGTTCTCGGGTTACCTATCCCGACGACCGAAGCCTTCAGCCGGCTCCGCTGACCGGCGACTCAGAAGTCGACATGCATCGACAGACGCACGGTCCGGCCGCGCAGAAACCCGGTAGGCTGACCGAACAGCGGTGAGGACAGCACCCCGCTGTAGCCGCGCACGTTCGTGAGGTTGAACACGTTGTAGAAGCGCGCCTGGAAGCGGACCCGCCGTTCCGAGCTCCGGGCCCCGCCCGTCCGGGCGAGGTCCGTCGCCCGCGGCCGGAACTCCTTCGTGAACGTCATGTCCAGATTGATGCGTCCGGGACCGGTCTCGGTGTTGCGTGCGACGCCGGGAGGCCGATCGCGCGTCGACTGATCGCCGTTCAGATCGCGTCCGCTGCGGATGCTGTACGGCCGGCCCGAGTTGGCGCGCAGATTGAAGTTGAAAGCCGTCCCCTCGTAGGTGGCGCGGGCAATGGCCCTCAGGAAGGGGTGTCGCAGTCCAGCATCGCGCGGGAGTCGGACACGCAACTGCGACTGCACCCTGTGCTGCAGGCGTGCCAGCCCCCAGGCCGGCAGGTACGGATTGTTGAAGTCGTCGTCGTCCTCGCCGGAGCGGTAGCTGTAGTTCAGGCTCCCCGACAGGCCGAGCCCCGCCACCTGCAGACTGCGGCGCCGCTCGAGCCGGACCCGCAGGCGCCGGCCCACCGATGTCCCCGTCGATTCGATCCGGTAGATGTTGCCGACGTTGGGGTAGAAGGGCCGCATCCGATCCACCGCCTCCCGCCGGACGTCGCGCGGCAGCAGCAGGATCTCCGGCGGCAGGGGCGTGCCCGGAAACGGCGCATTGATGTTGCGGACGCGCTGCTGGCGGCGCCCGTGGCTCAAGCGATAGGACACCGACAGGCGCAGCCCGCCGGGCAGTTGCTGCGTCACGTTGAACTGCGGATTGATGCTGTAGGGGGACTGGTAGCCGGGGTCGAGCCGGTACAGGGACGTGCGCCGTTCGTCGATGATGGCCCGGCCCCCCTGAAACGGATCCGGGAACGACGGCGACGAGATGGAGAGCTGCTTCTGATACGTCGACCCGTCGTTGCGGATCAGCCGCACGTGATCCCGAAAGTCCCGGAACCGCACCTGCCCCCCGACGCTGACGATGGTGTCGTCGAAGAGCCGGTACTGGAAATTGACGGTCGGATCGAATCGCAGGTAGTCGACCGAGTAGTTGGTCGCCTCGTAGCGCAGCCCCAGACGCAGGCTCGCCCGCTCGCCGAACTCCCGGTCGGCCTGCACGTAGCTCTCGACGCCCAGCTCGGTGATGTCGAGCTCGCCATTGCCCGACGTGAGCGTGAAGGTGGTCGGCAGCCCGGTGATCGCGACCGTCTCGCCGCGCCCGTTCAGATAGGTGGGGGCGACGCCGCGGCCGAGCGCGTCGTCCACGAGGCGCCGGGTCGGATCGCAGTTGACGCCGGCGAAGCCGGTCGCGCCGCAGTAGTCGTGCAGGCTGGCGAAGTCGAACGTGCCGTTGTAGTTGTCCTCCGACAGGCTGTAGTTCCGGTCGTAGCTCGCCTCGAAACCGGCCTGGAAGCTCCAGCCCCGCCGCTGCCAGCGCAGCCGGTCCTCTACCTGTAGGCGGGTTTCCTCGTCCAGGTTCCGCCTGGTTCCCCCGCCGCGGTTGAAGGCGTCGGCGACGTCGATCGCCACCCCTTCGGACACCGGGGCCGCGCTCGAGCCTCGTCGTCTCATCCGGACCCGCAGATCGTTGACGAACGCTTCTCCCAGCCTGCGTTCGCTGACCTGAAACGACCAGTCGCGCCGCGTGTCGTTCGTGCCCCGCTCGGCCAGCGTGAAGCCGCCCACGCCGCTGTTCTCGGTGCGGCGTGTCTCGTAGTCGAACCGGACCCCCATGCTGCGATTGGAGGCGACCTCGATGTCGGCATCGAGCTCCAGCTCGTGCTCGCGCCGCGGGCGGACGACGCCGTCGAAGACGTTGCCGGCCGGCGTGATGGCCCGCAGCGAGTCGGCCGCGCGCTGCTGCCGGTCGGTCGACGCTTCGACGTCCAGGTCGAGGCGTCCGGGAAGGACAGGGCCGCTCACGTCGAGGTCGACGTTCCGCGTCTGCCGTGCCGGCTTCGTCCGCTCTCCCGGCGTCGTCGCGTCGAGCGCCTCGTCGGAGAAGTCGAAGCTCGCCGAGCGCTGCCAGCGGCCCGTTCCCGGGCGTGTGATGATTTCGATGCGCGGTCCCTCGCCGCCGCCGTCGGCCCTGAGGGGCGTGGGATCGATGATGATCTGCGCGATCTCCTCCGGTCGCGGCAGCCGGCCCTCGTCGAAGCCGTCGATGATGAAGCCGGATACGTCGCCCTCCAGGTCGCCGGTGGAATCCTCGCCGGCCAGCAGCAGCAGGTAGAGCGCCAAGTCTTCCTCGTCGGCGGGCAGCCCCAGCAGCTCGTCGCCGGACAGGGTCGTGGCCGTCAGGCTCGACAGCGCGTCGACGGCGAACTCCCCCGCCGTGTCGACGACGTCGACGCTCTCTTCCAACCCCTCCAGGGTCAGGGTCAGGGCCAGCGGCTCCAGGCCGGCGACGGCGTCGACCGGGCGGTCGACGGTCCGAAACGCCGGCGCCGATACCCGTATCCGATACGGGCCGGGGGGCACTTCCACGCTGAAGCGACCGTTCCGATCCGTCGTGGTCTCCCGCACCGCCTCACCGGAGGGGTCGGCGAAGACGCGCACCGTGACCGCCCACATCACGCCGCCGGTCTCGTCGGAAACGGTGCCGGCTATGCGGACCGGCGGCTCCCTGGGTCCCAGCGCGGTCTGCAGGGCGGCCGCCGGCTGGCTGCTCGCGAGCAGGAGGCCGAGCGCCGCCGCGGACCGCCAGGCTGTCATCGCTGCTGCCTGTGTTGACGACGCCGACGCCCCGGCTGCTTACGCGTCGACCGCCGCCGGGCGGGTGGATCTCAGCGTGCGGAGCAGGGATTCGGGTGCCGAGCCGTCCGGGGAATAAACCCGGCCTCCGGCGGGTCCATCCCTTCGTAACCGTGAGAGGCGGTTGCATGCCAGCGCCTGCCGCTTGTCGGCTGCCCGCTCCGGTGCAAGACGAGCCGGAGCGATCGGCCTCTCCCCGGAGGAAACGGACCGATGCCCCGAACCGTATGCAACCTCTTCGCGCTCGCACTGTGCGCGGCGACCGCCTCCGTCGACGCTCTCGCACAGAACGCGTCGGACGAAGCGACGTACGGCGTGCGAATCACCGGAACCGTGCAAACCCCCGACGGATCCCGTCTCCCCGGCGCGACCGTGCGGGTCTTCGGAACGCCGCTGATCACCACCACGGACGGTGACGGGGCCTACGCGCTCGAGGCGCCGCGCCCGCCGGGCCGGCTCATCCTGTTCGCCGAGCTGCCCAACTTCACCAGCGACGATGCCACCCTTCAGGTCACGGGGCCGCTCAGCACCCGCATCGATTTCACGCTGACGCCGACGTTCGCGTCCGACGTGACGGTGATCGCCGAGGTGCCGATGCTGGACACCACCGACGACGTCAGCCGCATCGAGCTCGCGCCGGAACAGGTGTCCGCGCTGCCCAGCCTGGGTGAGCGCGATCTGTTCCGCGCGTTTCAGCTCCTGCCCGGCGTCTCCGGCAGCAACGAGGCCTCCTCGGGCCTCTACGTCCGCGGGGGCACGCCGGACCAGAACCGCGTCGAGTACGACGGGTTCCGGGTCTACCACGTAGACCACCTGTTCGGGTATTTCAGCGCCTTCAACATGGACGCGGTCGACACGGTCGAGCTCAGCAAGGGCGGGTTCGAAGCCCGGCACGGGGGCGTTCTCTCCAGCGTGATGCAGATCAGCGGCAAGAGCGGCCGGCTCGACCGCGCGGCCGGCAGCTTCGGCGCGGGACTGCTGAGCTTCAATGGGGTCTACGAGCAGCCGCTCTTCGACAACCGGGGCTCCGGCCTGCTGGCCGTGCGGCGTTCGTTCCAGGGACCGCTCTACGACAAGATCCTCAACCTCTACGACAACGGCCCGGCCCCCGGGCCGGGGGGAGGCGGGGGGTTCCGGCC
>VXME01000007.1 GCA_009861545.1 Acidobacteriota bacterium
GTGGACTGGCGACCCGTTTCGTGCCGCAAACGTCCTGCGGCGCAGACTCCTAGGGGTCTGCGCCGTAGGAACGGTGCAGACTCGTAGTCAGGCCCGGTTGGGCGGCGATCGGAGCCGCAGGCGACGATTGTCGGGCTACGCCCCGCCGGCGACGACTACTGCGCGTCCTCCACCCACTCGGCGAACTGCGACCACGGCCCCGGCACCCCTTGGATGGGGACGATGGTCTCGACGTCGAGCCCCAGCCGCTGCACGTTGCCGTACAGGCTCCGGGCGCTGGCGTTCGGACTCGCCGGCAGCGAGCCGCCGGGGCCGGGCGGCGTGAACAGGTCGGCCTGCACCAGGATCTTCTCGTGCGGCAGGTAGGCCATCAGCATCCCCGCGGCGTGGGCCAGGCCCTGGACGTGGTGCAGCTCGACCAGGCGCGTCGTGTCGCCGAGGATGTACTTCTCGCGCAGCGTCTCGAAGATGTAGCCCTCCGACCACTCCTCCGGCGGGAACAGCGAGAAGCGGTCCGGCTCGAGCAGCCACGGCCGCGCCCGCAGGACCTCCTGGTAGTAGGGGAAGTTCCCCTGGTGGGTGACCACGGTCGCGCCCTCGTGCACGTAGGCGCGCATGCCGCCCAGGGTGTCCCAGTGGTGATGGGTCGTCACCACCCAGCGGATTTCCTTGCCCGGGATGCGGCGCCGGATCTCGTCCATCACGGCGAGCGAGCGCGCCTCGTTCAGCGGCGCCTCGATGACCGCGACCTCGTCCTCGAACTCCACCGCCACGCTGTGGTGCGAGCCGCCGGCCATCAGCCACACGCCCTCGGCCACTTCTTCCGCCACCACGCGCATGGGGGGCGCCGTCGCGTTGCGCGCCGCGTCCGGGACGCTCAGCGCGGCGTCCGCCACGTTCACCTCGACGCTGTCGATGGTCGACAGTTGAAACGTGTGATCGCCGCCGCTGACGTTCGGCGCGTGGGCGCCGTCGTCGAAGTCCTGGTGCTGGTGCCAGTTCATCGGGAACATCATGCCCCCGCCCACGTCCTGGTAGTTCGTGTAGACGGTCTCGTAGTACATGTCGCCCACGACCGGACTCGGCATCCAGGTCTGCACGCGCTGGACGATGTTGTCCCCGGTGATGGTGCCGTTGATCCGGTACTTGTCGAGGGCGACGAACGAGACGACGGTGACCCGCCCGCCGTATTCGTTCCGCTCGACCGCGATCACGTCGTCGGCGGCCATGGCGCCCTTCAGGAAGCCCTGCGGGGTGAGATAGATCTCCAGCCGCCTGCGCTCGGCGTCCTGCGGCCGGGGCACCACCCGGTCGATCTCACCGTTCCAGGCATACTGGCCCCGGACCATCCAGTTCCGGACCCGGTCTCCCACGATCGGCGCGCCGCCGCCGCCCCGGGCGGGATAGTTCCCCTGTCGGATGACCATCTCCTCGGTCGACGATTCGGTCTCGAAGTCGATCGTGCGGGTGTACTCGGCCAGCTCGAAGCGCGGCCAGTCCTCGGCGGGGGCGAAGTTCTGGCCCGCCGCGCCCACCCAGCCGTCCCCGGAGTACCGGATCGACATCATGTCGTCGACGCCCATGGTCTCGGCGGCGGCCTGCAGCACGGCCTGCGCGTCCTGCGCCGCGGCCGGCCCGGCCGCCAGCATCGCGACGGCAACGAAGATTCCAACTCGCTTCCTCATGATTCCCTCCCCGTAGCTTCCTGACGATCCGCGCCGGACGGACCGCAGCCGATGCGAGCCGCCCGGCCCCTCGGAGCGCCCAGCGTAGTCGTTTTGCACCGCGATGACCACGGGAATCGTGGGATTTAGGTCTCAAGCTGTTGGAGGACCGTTGCGGATGGGGTCACGTCTTGCTGTGCAGAACGCCAGATGCCGTTCTCGTGGTTCCTCGCAGCCTACAGACGACGAGTCTGAAACCCGCCACGAAGTCGGGCGCATCAGCGCAGTCTGGAAATTATACCGAATCCCATCATAGCGGACACAGTCATGCCCAGCAACCCAATGCAGCCGAAGAGCCAAAAAACTATACTGAAACACTGTCTATAGGACAAGTACGTCTTCCAAAAGCGCAACCTGAAGCGCCTGCCCTGCCTTTCCTTCTTGGTGGTGAGTTCTTCAAATCTGAACAACTGGAGTTCGCAGGGTTGTTGCGCGTCGGAGTTCGTGAAGGATCCTTCCAAGTTCTTCAACGCAAGTTCGGAGTTCTTTATGACGGTCCGCACCCGCTCATCCAACTTACCAAAAACAAACGCGACGACCACGAGTAGTGCACCGAGCAACGTGCCAACAAAATAGAGCTTCTGGACGAGTGAAGCTCCCAAACTGGTGGCCATGAAGGCAGCCAGTGTAATGAAGAACTTGAATGAAGACATGCGCTGGTTGGCGTGGAGTTCGAAGTAATCCCATGCATAGCTTCGCATGCCTTCCTCGCTCACGCCGTTTCGTGTATCTTCCTTCATTCTCCTCTGCCCGTCTCTCGGTCGAGTCGCCGGCGGGCGTCACGGAACACCGCCAGCGTAGCGCGTTCCCACCTCGGCTCACGCCCCACGCCTCGTTCTCGCTGAGCGGCTTCGTCCGCCCGCAACCTCGATCTCGTCGAGGTTCATTCCTCCCATTCTACCGCCAGAGGGTTCGATTGGCAGGATGCCGCGATGGGCGGATTGGTCAGTCAAAAACGGGGGCATCCAACGTATTCAACGTCGTCCAACGTTGTCCAGCCGTTCGGGGGATCCCGGCAACCGGGCTTCGCATCGTGGTGCGTCGAAACCACCAGCGGTGGGGCTTGAGTGATACGCACACTTCGTCCCATCGCCGAAGGGCGTGGTCGATGCGCTTCATGCTGGACGCCCTGCCGGGATCGAGCAGCCGACGAACCTGCACGGGTTGCCCGCCGAGTGAACGGGCCAGCTCACCCAGGCTGACGCCCTGCTGCCTCATGGCCACATAGAGCGCCGCCGCCGGCCATTCCGTCGCGTCGTCGATGTCGTCGCCATGCGTGGTCGCGTCCGGCAGGTCGGGGGAACGTCACGAGTTAGCCTCCAATCACGCTCTTTCCTGAATCTTGCCGGATAAGCGAATTCAGTCGTCGCCCCGTCGAAATCCCACCTTTTCGAAGATTCTGCTTGACAACTCTCTGACGGCCGGTCGGGCGCGGTCCGGCACGAAGTCTGAGACCCCTCTCGGAACGACACATCCGCGCCCTGAGGTCCCTCTTCGGCCAGGATGACCGCAAATCACCAATCCGCCCTCGGACGAGGCGCGCGAACGCTATCAAGCCGTTTAAAAACAGAGGGTTACAATGGATCCATGAGCGCAACGGCAGCCTTGGTTCCAGCCACTTCCAGCGACATCCCGACGTCGACGGTCGCCCCGCCGCCCAGCGGCGCTCCCGTGTCCATCGAGGAACACCGCGCGGCGGTCCTGCAGCGCCGCGACGAGGCCGAGCGCCTCGGCAACGACATCGCCGAGCTGGCCGCCCGCATCCAGGCCGCCACCTACGAGCTGCTGGTGATGATTCGCGCCTTCGACCAGCGCGAAGGGTGGAGCGGTTTCAAGTCCTGCGCCCACTGGCTGAACTGGCGCACCGGACTCGCCCTGGGCGCCGCCCGCGAGAAGGTGCGCGTAGCCCGCGCGCTGGTAGACCTCCCGCTGTTGAGCGACGCGATGCGGCGGGGACGGATCTCCTACTCGAAGGTGCGGGCGCTGACGCGGGTGGCGACGCCGGCCAACGAGCGCCGGCTGCTCGGTTTCGCGGAGTGCGCGCCGGCCTCCTACGTCGAGCGGCTGGCGCGGGCGTGGTGCCGGGTCGACCGGCAGGCAGAGGCGACCGACGAGCGGCGGCGGCACGAACGCCGGAACCTGACCACCTGGGTCGACGACGATGGGATGGTGGTGATCCGCGGGCGGCTCTCGCCCGAGGTGGGCGCGGTGGTGCGCCGCGCCCTGGAAGCGGCGGGCGACCAACTGCGCACCGACGTGTCGCCGGAGGAAGCGGCAGACACCAGCTTCGGCCAGCGGCAGGCGGACGCGCTGAGCCTGGTAGCCGAGAGTGCGCTGGCCGCGGGGCTGGATCGCGGCACGGCGGGCGACCGGTACCAGGTGGTGCTGCACGTCGACGCGGAGACGCTGGGGAGCGGCGCGGGGGAGGGTCCGGAGGACGTTTCCGCGGAAACGTTGACGAGCGGTGAAACCGCCGAGGACGTTGCAATCGAGCTCTCCGACGGTCTCGACGTTTCCGCAGAGACGCCGTGGACCGTCGCGGGGGAGGGGGCGGAGGACGTTTCCGCGGAGACGCCGCGAACCACCGCGGAGGTTCCCGCGAAGACGCCCCGGATGACCGGCCACGCCGCTCTCGAAGATGCAGACGGGCTGCGGGTGTCCACCGAGACCGCCCGCCGGATGGCCTGCGACGCCGGCACGGTCGTCATGGTCGAGGCTGCAGACGGCTCGGTCCTCGACGTCGGCCGGAAGACCCGCACCATTCCCCCGGCGCTGCGGCGGGCGCTGCAGGCCCGCGACCACGGGTGCCGGTTCCCCGGCTGCAACGCGCGGCGCTGCGATGTCCATCACATTCGGCACTGGGCCGACGGCGGTGCAACGCGGCTCGACAACCTGGTGCTGCTCTGCCGCCGGCACCACCGGGCCGTCCACGAAGAGGGCTTCAGCGTGCGGGTGGGTCCGACCGGCGACGCCGCGTTCTGCTGGCCCGACGGCCGGCCGTTCCCGGACGCGCCGGCCGCTCCCCGCTGGACCGGGCCGCCGCTGGCGCCGACCGGCGCGCATCTGGCCGCGGCCGGCATCGAGATCGGGCCCGACACGGCGACGCCGGACTGGCACGGCGAGCGGCTCGACCTCGGCTACGCCATCGATGTCCTGTGGAAACCGAGGACGGACTCCTGCGACGCCGGAGCCCGGATGCAGGCGTAGGTCGTGGACCGAGGCCAGTTGACTGCGAAGGTGAACACGCTGCCAATCGGAGTCGGGGCATCGGCCGAGAGTGCACACTGTTGCCGGAATAGCCCGCAGAAGCCGAGCACCGAGGCGATGAGGATGCCGGTGTCGTCCACGGTCATGTCACGAGCGGAGCACGTTCCCGGCAGGGCTCTAGATTGGCGCGTAGACCGCATACGTCGGCGCACCAGCGACTACAATCGGACCGTCTTCCACGGGGGAGGGAACACGATGACGATGACGATGAGACTGTCGGCGGTCGCGCTGCTGTCGGTGCTGGCGGTGTCCGGAGCGTGGGCCCAGACCGGCTCGGACCGGGCGGTGACCGAGGCGCAGTACGAGCAGTGGAAGGCGGAACTGACCAACTGGGGGCGGTGGGGCGCGAACGACGAGATCGGCGCGCTGAATCTGATCACCCCGGCCAAGCGGCTGGAGGCGGTGGCGCTGGTCGAGGAGGGATTCACCGTGTCCCTGGCCGGGGACGCCGACACCGTCGAAGCGGTCGACAACCCGCGGCCGTACCAGCACGAGATGGTGGGGATCAGTTCGGACCGGATCTCCGTCCAGTATCACGGGATCGCGCATACCCATCTCGACGCGCTGGCCCACATCAACGACGACGGCGTCTTCTACAACGGCTACGCGCCGGACGCCGACGAGGTCATCGCGAACGGGCACCCGAAGAACTCCATCCACAACCTGAAGAACGGCATCGTGACGCGCGGCGTGCTCATCGACATCCCGCGGCTGCGCGGCGTGCCGTACCTGGAGCCGGGTACGCCGATCTACGTGGAAGATCTGGAGGCGTGGGAGGAGCACGCAGGGGTGAAGGTCTCACCCGGGGACGCGCTGTTCATCCGCACCGGCGTGTGGGCGCGCCGCGCCGTCGAGGGGCCGTGGCTGCGGGGCCGTCGCCCGGGCGGCCGGTCCGCGGGGCTGCACCCGTCGGTCATCCCGTGGCTGAAGGAGCGCGACATCGCGCTGATGGGCAGCGACCATCCGACTTACGTCGCGCCGTCGGAGCTGCCCGGCGCGGTCCACGACTTCGCGCTGCTGTACTTGGGCATTCACATGTTCGACAACTGCGACCTCGAGGCGCTCGGCGAGGCGGCGGCGGAACGCAACCGGTGGAAGTTCCTGCTGATGGCGGCCCCGCTGCCGATCCGCGGCGGGACCGGGTCGCCGCTCAATCCGATCGCCGTGTTCTGAGCGGACACTGGTGTCCGCCGATCGTGGTGGTCGAATCAACGGAACGGAGCCGGCCATGGCCACGCGCTGGCTTGGCAATTGGCCGGCTGGAAACGCGAGCCGTGGACCCTGAGCGGGAGATGCTGGTCTTCGAGCGTGACATGGCCACGGGCGGTTCGGCCCAGTCTGCCGGTACGCTGGCGTGCACTGAGCGCGGCACGGTCGACCTTGACGATGTGCTTCCACCGCACGACCCCGGTCCTTGGCCGGCCGGCCTGTCGCAGCGGCGCGAGCACATCTGCGACGACCGGGATCGCTGAAGGGCGGGGATGTTCCTCGACACCAAAGTCCTGGTCCGTGCGTGCTTCACAACTGCGCCGCGATAAGCCCTGGCCCGCGTCCGGCTCCGCGACGTGATCGGCGGCAAGGAGCGACCACGCATCAGCGGTCGGGTCGTGCGCGAGTACCTGGCCGTGGTGACGCGCCCGCAGACTTGGTCGGCACCCTTGGCCGTGCTCGGCCGCACTCCGGGACGTGGACTGGTTTCTGTCGTCGTTCGCTGTACCGAAGGACGGTCCTGAAGTCACCCGCACGCTGGCCGCGTTGTGTCGAGAGGTTTCAGGTTGCCGGACGCCAAGTCCGCGACGCGAACATCACGGCAACGATGCTCACTCACGCCGAAGGGCGCCTGCTGAGGTTCAATCCGGACGATTTCCGAAGGGTACGGCGATCACATCGCGCTGATCGATCCGGCCGCGGGCGTTTGAGTTTGGTGTTCGCCAAGCGTGCGTTGGTCGGGAGCACGGTGGGTTGCACGACAGGATCGTGCAACGATTTCCTCGCCTGTTGGACTCACGATTCGCGGTATTTCCTGCGGCAAGAACCCTGCGATGCGCGACATCGGTGCTGCCGTGTGGCTTGGCACCCGGCCGGTTTCACGTCCTGAGCAGCGTTCCCTCACGCTCCTCTCGCACGGCGAAACCACTTGACGGCTTCCCGATCGTTCTGCGGAACGCCCCGGCCGTGACTGTACATGTATCCGAGGTTGTGCTGTGCTCTGCGGTGGCCTTGTTCGGCGGCGCGTCGAAACCACTTGACGGCTTCCCGATCGTTCTGTGGAACGCCCAAGCCGTTTTCATACATGGTGCCAAGGTTGGATTGTGCGGTGGCGTCACCCTCTACGGCGGCGCGTCGATACCATCGGGCGGCTTCACCATGGTCCTGTGGAACGCCCCGGCCGCTTTCGTACATGACGCCGAGGTTGGACTGTGCGTCGGCGTGACCTTGTTCGGCGGCGCGTCGAAACCACTTGACGGCTTCCTGATCGTTCTGTGGAACGCCCAGGCCGTTCTTGAGCATGACGCCGAGGTAGGACTGTGCTCTGGGGTGATGCTGTTCGGCGGCGCGTCGATACCATCGGACAGCTTCTTCATCGCCCTGTGGAACTCCCCGGCCGCGACGGTGCATGACCCCGAGGTTACATTGCGCAGCGGCGTGATCTTGTTCGGCGGCGTGTCGATACCAGCGAGCGGCCTCACCGTAGTCCTGGGTAACACCTTGGCCGGTGTAGTACATGATCCCGAGGTTGAATTGCGCAGCCGCGAGGCCTTGTTCGGCGGCGCGTCGATACCATCGGACGGCTTCTTCATCGTCCTGTGGAACCCCCCGGCCCTGACGATACATGACCCCGAGGTTGAATTGTGCGGCGTGATCTTGTTCGGCGGCGCGTCGATACCAGCGAGCGGCCTCACCGTAGTCCTGGGCAGCACCTTGGCCGGTGTAGTGCATGAACCCGAGGTTGAATTGTGCAGCGGCGTGACCTTGTTCGGCGGCACGGCGAAACCATCTGGCTGCCTCGGAGGCGTCCGCGGATACTCCATGGCCGTTGCTGTACACGGTGCCCAGCCAGTATTGTGCTTCAGCGTGACCGTGGTCTGCAGCCCGTCTGGCTGCCGTCCAGCCGGGGTCAACGAAATCCTGCCCGAAGATGGCTAGCAGCAGCCGGAATCCCTCCAGACCGAGCTCGAAGAGATCCTCCGCGTCGGACCGCTCGATATCCGCCAGCCCGCGCGTAACCAGATTGCGGCGTTCACGCGCCGCAATCGTGCGTCCGTGCGGCGCTGGGACAAGGTCGGTCCCTTTCCGCTGCTTCACGGTGCCTCTGCCCCCAGGGCCGCGAGTTCTTGTCGCGCGGTAGCGATTTGGTCATCGACGGAAACTGCCATCTCCTCCAGCAGGTTCCCGCCCGCCTCTGCACGTATTCTGCGTTTCTGCTGGAGGGCGTAGAGATCACCCGCTTGAAGCTCCCGGATGGTCCAGGCGATGCTGTCGAGTCGTCGCCGTACCTGGTCGAGCTGGCGGATTACACGGACCAGATCGCTCGCGGTTCCCGTCCCCGATACCGACTCCGGACTCGTTTCCCAATCCGAAAGCAAGGCTGCCAGGGCCTCGGAGTCCTGCTGCTGGTAGGCGTCATTCGCCTTCGCCATCCAGTCGTGGCGTCGTTCCCGTTCGTCATCGGTCGCAGCTAGATCGGGGTGAACCCTGCGCGCGATGGTCCGATACAACGTCTTGACCTCGCCGGGTGGGTCGAAGGGAGGCGCCGGCTCTTGAGCTCCTTGGCCTTGGGCCTCGGCTGCGGAGAACTCCGCGGTAGCCCGTGCTTCCGTGGCTGCTGCCTGCGCCGCGTCGTTGGTCGGAGCCTTGGCCGCGAGGGTTTCTGCAATACGAGCCTTGAGGTCGTCGAGTTCGGCGAACCGGACGCCAACGACGCGAAGATACTCGGTCTTGAAGGCCGCGAGTTCTGCCTGAAGAGTTGAGAGACGGAGCTCCTGTTCGACGAGGTCGGCCTCCAGCGCGGCCAGCTCATTTCGCTTCCGTTCGAGTTCTCGCTCTTCGGGGCTCTGTACCCGCGACGGTAGGTTACCCAAGACGTCCACCGTACGTGCAGAACAGGGTTGTCGCGAGCAGCGCAACACCGAGACCGAATCCGCACACGTGAACGTAGAACAAGCACCATGTCCAGCGGCCGAGGCCACGCAGTCGCCGAAGACTTTGTGCCGTTCGTCCGCCCCGCGCCCTCTGCGCAGTACCCCGGAAATCGGACATCCGGCAGACCACGCAGGCCAAGCCGCAGACTGCCGAGGTCGCCAACGCGACGAATGATGACAGCATCAAGCCCTTGGCAGGGGTGGCCTGCATGAACTCACCGTCCCGGAGGAGAGAGAACCAGTAGCCGAGCGTCGTGATGGTCAGGGCCAAGAAGAGATTCAACGCGTAGGTGAGCTGGTCGATGGCGATCTTCTGCCATCTCTGGGCTCTATCCGTTGCACCCATATCAGTCTGATTCAGGCGCCAAAGGCAGCAACGCCAACCTGCTATGCCGGCGTGACCGGTGCGCCCGCTGCCGCGGCAGCGTCGCTGCCACAATTATACGGAGCCGAGAAGCTCCAGTGTTATCGGGGGTTTGCGCCTATCGTGCTAGCAAGTATGCCGACTCCGCCCCAGCCTTCCGGTTCCCATGCCAACCCCCTGGGACCCCCACAGAGGCCGCGCCAACTCAGGGGGCGGGGCGTGGTCAGACCGGCATACCGTGAACGAGGCGGCTGCCTGACCGGCACCGTGCTGGGGTGCTGGCCAGACCGCCTCGATTCGCTACGCTTACGCTACCGCGACTGCGCCGCGGCCTCGGCCTCCGCTTCCTCGGCCCGCGCCCCGGCCAGGATGTTGTAGAGCCCGTAGTTGCCTTCGTGGCAGGCGTACTCGAACAGCGGCTCTTCGTTCCGCTGCATCGGGACCTCGTAGGTCCACGGCCGCGTCCAGACGGTCGGGTCGTCGATGGTCGCCTGGTACAACAGCGTGTCGTCCGCCACGCGCGTGAACCGCTCGGTCAGGCGCAGGTTGGCGTCGGTCCGTCCCTGCGAGAAGCTGGTCTCGCGCAGGAAGCGGCTCGTCTCGACGACCAGGGTGTCGCCCTCCCAGTAGCCGCGGGCCTCGCCCGTCCACTGCGGCAGGTCCGTGTGCGGGCGGCCGTCGAGTGGGACGACGCGCACGTTGTGGTTCATCTCGACCAGCAGCGCCACGGTGTCCGGCGTCTGGAAGATCTGCACGTTGTTGTTGTAGCCGCCCGGCGTCATCGGCGGTCCGGAGTTGAAGCCGGTGATGCAGCGCAACTGCAGGCCGTTCGAGCCGAAGTCCTCCATCCAGCCGCCGGGGGTGGGCGCGTGGGTCACGACGCCTTCGCGCGCCGCGCGCAACGCCGCGTGCCTCGCCTCGGCCTCGGGCGTGAACGGCGGCATCCTGCCGTTCGGCGGGTCGATGACCAGCGACGTGCGCCGCGTGCCGACCGTCGTCGTGCCGCGGTCGAGCCAGAAGTTGTTGTAGAACCCGGGAGCGCCGTTCTCACCGCTGTCCACGCTCTCGGTCACCGTGGTGCGCACGGCGGCCCGGTTCAGCAGCTCCTCGTTGCGATCGAGCGTCTCCTGCTCGAGGCGCGCCGCCTCTTCCGCGGTCAGGAACTCCTGGTCCGCCAGCGCGGCGGGTCGCTCCATGGGGGTTATGGACCGGAAGTCCCAGACGCCCTGCAGGTCCGGCACGCCCCACGGCGTCCGGGGCGTGTCCGCCGCGTTCTCCGCCTGGGCCGCCGCGGCCAGGGGCGTCAGCGCCACGATCGCGACCGCCGTTGCCAACGCCGCGAAGTACCGATGGCTCATCGTCGTCCTCCTTCTCCGTTTCCTCACGCGTCGAATAGGTCCCCGTGCGTTTCGGACGCGACCTCGTCGTCTTTCCAGGGGCCGCGACCGGTCCGTTCACTGCTGATGTCAATCGCCCGCCGGCAGGGCGAAGACGTAGAGCGCGTTGCCTCCCTCCGGTTGGAAGATCTCCGGGGTGAGTTGCGCGGTGAGGCTCCGGAACGCCCCTCCCAGCGCGCCCGGAACGGCGATGAACTGCCGCCCGCCCGCCTCGTAGGTGATTGGATAGCCGGCCGCCGCGGTGCCGAGGCGGGTCTCCCAGAGGACGTCGCCCGTCCGGATGTCGAACGCCCGGTAGTAGCGGTCGGCATCGCCAGCGAAGACCAGGCCGCCGGCCGTGGTCAGCGTCGACGTCAGGAAGGCGGCGCGCTGCTCGCGGCTCCACAGCTCCTCCATGGTCCGCACGTCGTAAGCGGCCAGCTTGCCCACGTTGCCGTCACTGCCCGGCATCTCGCGGTACTCGGACCGGCCCGCCTCGCCGCCGCCGCCCTCGACGAACTCCACCTCGCGCCCGGTCAGGTACATGCACGCCTGGTGGAGGGGGATCACCAGCGCCCCGGCGCCGGGATGATACGCCGATGCCTGCCAGTTGTGGCCGCCGAGCAGACTGGGGCACGCGGGCACGCGGTCGCCGATGCGGGCGTCGATGATGTCCTGCCGGTAGGTGAACCGTCCGGTGGTCCGGTCGATCGACTCGAAGATGTCCTGGTAGACGGTCTCGCGCAGGTCGACGAGCGCGCCCGTCCGCCGGTCGAGCTTCCAGAGGATGCCGTCCTTGCCGATCGTGAACAGCCACTTCTCCTCGCCCGCATCCACCAGCACCCGCTCGTAGACGATGTCGAGGTCGAGCGTCTCCCCCGGTGCATGCTGGAAGTACCACTGCACCTGCCCGCTGCGCGGGTTCAGCGCGAGCGTCGAGTTGGTGTAGAGCGCGTCCTGCCGCGTCGTCATGCCGCGGCTGGCCGCCACCCACGGCTTGGCCTGCGCCGTGCCTATGTAGAAGAGGCCGAGGTCCGGGTCGTAGCTGCCCGGGATCCACGAGTCGCCGCCCGCACGCAGATACGGCGGCGTGTCGCCCCACGAGGCGTCGTTCGGATCGCCCGGCAGGGCGATCGTCGACGTGCGCCAGAGCTCCTCGCCGGTGTCCGGGTCGTGGCCGGTGATGAAGCAGGTCTGCTCCTTGTAGCGCTGGCACCCGTTGGTGCCGGTGACGACGACGCCGTCGGCGATGATCGGGCCGGCGTTGCCGCGGAACCCCTGCGTGTAGTCCGCTTTCAGGGTGCGCCACACTTCGGCGCCGGTCCGCGCATCGAGCGCCACGATCGCCGCGTCGGCGGTGGCGAGGAACACCTTGTCGCCGTAGAGCGCCAGCGTACGGGTCGGCGCCCGCTGCGGCGCTTCCTCCGGCAGCGGCGAGCGGTACTGCCAGATGACCTGGCCGGTGGCCGCGTCGATGGCCTGCACCACGCTGCCCGGATTGGCCAGGAACATCACGCCGTCGTGCACCAACGGCGTCGTCTGGTGGCGCCCCTCCCGGATCGCCAGGACCCAGGCCAGTCGAAGCTGGTCGACGTTGTCGCGCGTGATCCGATCCAGCGGGCTGTAGCCGTGGCCGTCGCGCGTCCGTCGCCAGCTCGGCCAGTCGCCCGGCGGCGGATCCGCCAGCAGGGCGTCGGTCACCGGGGCGAGGGGCTGCTCCACCGTGCGGTTGACGAACCGCAACGGGCGCCGCCGTGGCCGCTCGCCTTCCCGCGCCGCCCGCCGCGCCTCGGCCACGTCCGCCGCGTCGCCGATCGCGACCGCCGCGTCGGCCGTCAACGGCGCGTCCCCGGGCCGGGCGCCGTTCGTGTCCAGGATGTACGCGACCAGGTTCAGGTAGACCTGATCGGAGAGCGATCCGCCGAGGCCGGGCGGCATCGCGTCCCGCAGGTACTCGAACAGCTCGTCCGTGGTCTGGCCGGCCCAGCCGTTCAGGAACTCCACCCCGCGCAGCGCCGGCGCTTCTGCCCCGTCCAGCGCCTCTCCATGGCACTCTCCGCACTGCCGCGCATACACGGTCCAGCCGGCGAGGGACTGCTCTGCCGTGAAGGCCCCTTCCGCGGCCGGCGGCTGCGCCGCTTCGACGCCCCCGGGCGCGACGCCCGGTACGCCGATCGAGCCGCCCGCCACGATCAGGCCGGCGACCGACGCCCGGACCACCGCCGTCGCGAGATTCGTTTCCAGCAAACGCGATCCGCCGACGCCGGCGCGAGCTCTCTTCGACATGGTCCGCAACTCCTCGGTGTCGTCGGACGGCGCCAGCACCCCGCGTGGCCGCCCCGTGCCGCCGTTATACCACCAAACCGTCATCGTCCAGTTTCTCGACCTCCACGCGCAGCGCCCGCAGGGCCTCCCGCGGGCGGGTCTGCAGGTCGAGCGGTCCGCGGGCGGCCTCCCAGCGGCGCACCGTGGCGGCGGAGACCCGGAGCAATGCGGCGAACTCGGCGACCGAGAACCCGCTCTGTGCGCGCAGCCGGGCGATCAGCGCGCCCGTGGGGCGGAACCCGGCGGGCGCCTTCGGTTTCCGTGCGCTCGATGCGGGCGCGCCCTCCCCGTCCTCGAGATCGATGCCGAAGATGCTCCCGAGATCGCCGTCCGCCAGGGTGTCGGCCGTCGCCGTGCCTCCCGGCAGCGCCATGTCGGCGGCGATCAGCTCCGACTCGTCGACCCCGCGCAGCCGGAAGAGCAGCTCGGGGCTCTTGTCGAGACGGGCGCCGACGCCGTAGAGCACCGCCGCGGCGTGCTTGCACATCGTGGCCCAGTCGGGGCAGTCGCACGCCAGCTTGATCTCGCCCGGCTTAGGGAACAGGCCGGTGTCGCGGTCGGTGACGATCTCCATGACGCGGTCCGACAGCCGCCCCCGCAGCAGCTCGAGAACCGATCCGATCTGCCCGGCGCACGCGGCCCGGATCGCCTTCCAGGCCGGCCGCTTCAACTTCCGGATGCGGATGACGACGTGGTAGAGCTCGCGGCCGGCGACCATCGCGTCGACGCCGCCGGGCTCGATGACCAGGTGGCAGACGCAGCCGTTTCGCACGTAGGTGCGGCCGCGCGGCAGGCGGTTGGCGTAGTCGGAGAACGACTCCAGGTGCTCGCACCAGCGCTGGCCCCAGAAGCTTCGCGCAATGGCGCGCCCCCTGCCCTCGAGCTCGACCGGTTGCACCTCGACGCCGCGCTCGCGCAGGGCGCGCATCTCCAGCCTGGCTCGGGCGCGCCGCGCGCCGACCGGCACATAGGGCGGATACCAGTCCAACTGCGTAGCCCTCCTCAGCTCGCCGCCTGCGGATTCGCGCGCGTGACGTCAAGCCGGACCAGGTCGATCAACTCGTCGTCGGACAGCTCGGTGAGGTTGACCTCACTCTCGCCGTCGAGCAGATCATCGGCCAACTGCCGTTTCTCGGCAATCATCCGATCGATCTTCTCCTCGATGGTGCCGCGCGTGACGAAGCGGTGGACCAGGACGTTGCGCCGCTGGCCGATGCGGAAGGCGCGGTCGGTGGCCTGGTTCTCCACCGCCGGGTTCCACCAGCGGTCGAAGTGGATGACGTGGGAGGCCGCCGTCAGGTTCAGCCCGGTGCCGCCCGCCTTGAGCGACAGGATGAAGAAGGGCGGCCCGTCGTCCCGCTGGAAACCGTCCACCAGCGCCTGCCGCCGCTTGACGCCGGTCGCGCCGTGCAGCACGAGGCCGGGCCGGCCGAAGATCGTCGCCAGGTACTCCGACAGCGGGTCGATGATCTCCCGGAACTGCGTGAAGACCAGGGCCCGTTCCTGGCGCGCGGACAGCTCCTCGCAGATCTCGGCCAGGCGCGCGAACTTGCCGCTGTCGCCGGGCCGGTAGTCGCCGTCGCCGGCGAGCTGGCTGGGGTGGTTGCAGGTCTGCTTCAGCCGCATGAGCGACCGCAGCACCACGCCGCGCCGCTGGATGCCCTCGGTCGCTTCCAGCTCGTCCTGCATGGCGCGCACGATGCGCTGGTAGAGGGCGACCTGCTTGCGGGTCAGGTGGCAGTCGCGCGTCGTCTCGGTCTTGTCCGGCAGGTCGGCGATGATGCGGCGGTCCGTCTTCAGGCGCCGCAGGATGTAGGGGGCGACGAGCCGGCGTAGCGGCGCGAACGGCTGCTCGTCGCGCCGCTGCAACTCCTTGACGAATCGGTTGAACACGTCGCGCGAGCCGAGCAGCCCCGGGTTCAGGAAGTCGAACAGCGCCCACAGGTCTCCCAGGCGGTTCTCGACCGGCGTGCCGGTCAGGGCGATGCGGGCGCGGGCCGCCAGCTTGCGCACCGCGCGGCTCTGGCGGGTGTCGGGGTTCTTGACGGCCTGCGCCTCGTCCAGAATCACCAGCCGCCACTGCACGTCGGCCAGCCAGGGCTGCCGCTGCAGCATCGCGTAGGTCGTCACCGCGAGGTCGACCCCGGCCAGGCGCCGGGCCGGCGCCGCCGCGACGTCCGTCAGCGTCTGCCGGTCCGTCTCTGCAGGGTGGAGGAACCGCAGCGCCAGCGACGGGGCGAATCGCTCGGCCTCGCGGCGCCAGTTCCCGAGCAGGGAGGCGGGAATGACGAGCAGCGCGGGCGCCGGCGGGGGCGCATCCCCGGCGCGGTCGCACAGCAGCAGCGCCAGCACCTGGATGGTCTTGCCCAGGCCCATGTCGTCCGCGAGGCAGGCGCCCAGGCCCAGCGTCGTCAACAGGCGGAGCCACGCCACGCCGTCGCGCTGGTACGGCCGCAGCGTGGCCCGCAGGGCGCCGCCGAGCGCCGCCGGATCGAGCGCATCCGGCTGCCGCATCCCGGCCAGGAGTTCGCGCATCCCGTCGCCGGCGTCGACGTGCACCCACGGGCGTTCGGCCTCCGTCCGATCCTCGTGGCGGAGATCGGCCGACGCGCCGGCGAGCAGGCGCATGCCCTCGACGAACGAGATGCCGTCGTCCCCGGCCATCTCGCGCACCGCCTCCCAGTGCTCGATCGCCTCGCGCAGCCGCTCGCGGTCCACCTCGACCCACTGGCCCTTCAGCAGCACCAGCTCGCCGTCGCCGTCGAGCAGCGTCTCGAGCTCGGCGCGCGACAGCGGCTCGCCGCCCAGCGCTACGCCCACGTCGAAGTCCACCATCGCCTCGGCGCCCACCATCGACGGCGCGGTGTCGCCGATGGTGACGCTGACCCGTGGTCGCGGCCGCTTGCGCCACCAGTTCGGCAGGCGCACGGACAGGCCGCTCGACTCCAGCTCCGGCACGCTGCGCAGCAGCCGGTAGGCGCGATCCGGCGTCCACGCCAGCGGCTGGTAGACGTCGCCCGACTCAGCCAGCTCCCGCACCCAGTCGCACGTCTCGGCGGCCTGCTGGATCGGTGACAGCAGGGAGATGAGCGCGGCGCGGTTCTTCGCCCCGGCGTACTGCTGCAGCGCCCGGCGAAGGGGGAGGTGCTTCACCCGTCCGCTCGCGCCGAATCCCGACGCGTAGGTGGCCATGAACGCAAACGGCCGCTCCGGGTCGTTGCGGTTCTCGGCCAGGTGGAAGCAGACCCGGCCCACCTGGTGCCAGCTCGGGGCCCGGGCGCGGAGAAATGCCGGCAGGCCGCCGGCCGTGTCCTCGACGGTTTCGCGCACCCAGGCGTCGAGGTGGCTCCAGACACCCTGCAGGCTGTCCTCGGAGAGATACTCGCCGCCGCGCATCGGCGGGGCGGACAGGATCCAGGCGGCGCAGTCGGCCGCGGTCGGAGGCTCGACCGCGACGCGCGACTCGTGCTCCGGCAGGTGGCACAATGCGGTCAGGTGGCGTTCGGCGATCTCCTGCCAGAAACGCGCGTCGGGCGCTTCATGCGTGTCGGTCCGGTCCGCGGCCAGCGTGAAAAGCGCCTCGCGCCAGTCGGCCTCGAAGGCGGTTTGCAGGGGCGCGATGGCGGGCGGGACGGGGTCGCCGTCGCGAGGTGTCCAGCGCAGGTGCCCGGCCGGCGTCAGTCCGAGGCTCATGTCGACGGAAGGAGGCCGCGGCTATCCATCGCCGTGCGCTGCCGATGATGGCGGGCGGGCGTCAGGCGGCGTCCCGGTCGCGTCGGCCGGCAAGGAAGCCTTCCAATGAGCCTTCGAGCTTCGCCATGCGCTCGCGCAGGTCGGCGAGCTCCCGGTTGATGTCGTCGAATCGCTTGTTGACCTCTTCGAATCGCTTGTTGACCTCTTCGAATCGCTTGTTGACCTCCTTGTTGACTTCGTCGAATCGCTTGCTAATGTCCTTGGCGAGATCGTCGATTCGCTTCTCGGTCCTGTCGATGCGGAGGTTCAGATCGCGGCGCAGCTCGCGGATGTCGAGGCGCAGCCAGGCGAAGAGCGCTACCAGCAGCGCCGGGGTGAGCCAGGGCGTGACGGCGTCCATGCGGTCAGCGTAGCACGCGGCCGCGCCGGGCGAAACCGTCCCGGCCCGGAGTCGTGGAGGCGTACCGGACGAATTCGCGGTGGAACATCAGGCCGCCGCCGGGTAGACTGGGCTGTCTTGAGGAATCCCGGTCGGGCGTTGGCAGGTCCATGCTGAAGAGAATGCGGGTTGCGGTCGGAATCGTGGTCCCGGCGCTGGTCGCCGTGTCCGCGGCAGGTACGGTGCATGCGCAGGTTCCAGCCCCGGCCGAGGCCGGGCGGCCCCCCGTTGTGACCGGGACCCCGCAGGCGCCGGTCGCGCCGGTCGCGACCGGCGCGGCGCAGGCGGTAGTGGACCGCACCTGTCGCCGCTGCCACAACGAGCGTCTCCGCTCCGGCAACCTGTCGCTGGCGGACTTCGAGGTCGCCGGGGCCGCGAAGCAGGCCGACGTGGCCGAGCACATGGTCCGCAAGCTGCGCGCCGGCCTGATGCCCCCTGCCGGCGTCCGGCGCCCGGACGAATCGGCCCTGATCGGCCTGGCCGAGGAGTTGGAGACGCGGCTCGACGCGGCCGCCGAAGCGAATCCCAATCCGGGGCGGCGCGGCTTTCAGCGTCTGAACCGCGCCGAGTACGAACGGTCGATTCGCGACCTGCTGGCTCTCGACGTCGATGCGGGCGACTACCTGCCGCTCGACACCAAGAGCGCCAACTTCGACAACATCGCCGATGTGCAGATGCTGTCGCCGACGCTGATGAACGGCTATCTGCGCGCCGCCAGCGAGATCAGCCGGCTCGCGGTGGGCGACCCGGCGGCCGCCGCGGTGGAGGCCGCCTACAAGGTACCGCGCTGGGTCTCGCAGCGCGAGCAGGTCGAGGGTGCGCCGTACGGCTCGCGGGGCGGCGTCGCGGTGACGCACACCTTTCCGGCCGACGGCGAGTACCGCTTCCGCGTCTCGTTCCACCACGAGACGACGGGCGAGCTCTTCGGCAGCGGCCGCGCCGCGCTGCACACGACGGAGCGGCGCGAGCAGGTCGAGATCGCCATCGACGGCGAGCGGGCGGCGGTCTTCGAACTCGATCGCTGGATGCACGTCTCCGATCCGAACGGCGTCAACCTCTGGACCGATCCGATCCACGTCACCGCCGGTCCGCACCGCGTGTCGGCCGTCTTCGTGCCGCAGTTCGACGGCCCCGTCCAGGATCTGATCTCTCCGCACGACTGGTCGCTGGCGAGCACCAGCATCGCCAACGCCTACGGCTTCACGAGCCTGCCCCACCTGCGCGATCTCGCGATCCGGGGGCCGCAGACGGTGACCGGCGTCTCCGAGACCCCCAGCCGGGCGCGCATCTTCACGTGCCGGCCCGCGGCGCCGGAAGAGGCCCGCCCCGGCGGGCGTGTTGGAAGTTCCGCCGGCCCGGAACTTCCGCGCCGGAAGCTCCCGGCGCGCGACTGCGCGAGCGAGATCATCGGCGGGCTCGGCGCCGCGGCCTACCGGCGTTCGCTCACCCCCGCCAACCATGAGGGGCTGATGGCCCTGTACGATGCCGGGGAGGAAGAGGGCGGCTTCGAGGCGGGCGTGCGGATGGCCATCGAGGGGATGCTGGCCAGCCCCCACTTCGTGTTCCGCTTCGAGGAGCCCCCGGTAGACGTGCCGTCCACCGCCAGCTTTCCGATCGCGGACCACGACCTCGCGTCGCGCCTGTCGTTCTTCCTCTGGTCGTCCGCACCCGACGCCGAGCTGCTGGCGCTGGCCGGCGAGCAGCGCCTGTCGGAACCGGACGTGCTCGAGCGGCAGGTGCGGAGGATGCTCGCCGATCCCCGCGCGGAGGCGCTCGCCACGCGCTTCGCGGCCCAGTGGCTGCGGTTGCCGGACCTGGAGGCGCTGCAGCCGGACGTTCGCGTCTACCCGGACTTCGACGAGCAGCTCAAGTGGGCGATGCAGCGCGAGACCGAGCTCTTCTTCCAGCATCTGCTCCGCGAGGATCGGAGCGTGCTGGAGCTGCTCGACGCCGACTGGACGTTCGTCAACGAGCGTCTCGCCAGGCACTACGGGCTCCCCGGCGTCGTAGGGTCCGGGTTCCGCCGCGTGACGTATCCGCCGGGCGACCCCCGGCGCGGGCTGCTGGGGCACGGCAGCGTGTTGGCCCTGACCTCCTACGCCGACCGCACGTCGCCGGTGCTGCGCGGCAAGTGGGCGATGGAGGTGCTGTTGGGGAGTCCGCCGCCTCCGCCGCCGCCCGACGTGCCGGATCTGGAGGACACGGTCGTCGCCGAGGACGGCCGGCTGCTCTCGGTGCGCGAGCGGCTGGAGCGGCACCGCGCGAGCCCGGCGTGCGCCTCGTGCCATCGCATGATGGACCCGATCGGGCTGGCCCTGGAGCGCTACGACGTCACCGGGGCGCGCCGCCTGTGGGACAACGGCTCGCGGATCGACGCGTCGGGCGAGCTCTACGACGGCACGCCCATCGGCAGCGCTGCCGATCTGCGCGAGGCCCTGCTGCGGCGCCCGCTGCCGATAGTGCGGACCTTCGTCGAGAACCTGATGGCCTACGCCCTGGGGCGGCGCCTGGAGCACTACGACATGCCGGCCGTGCGGGAGATCGCCCGCGCCGCGGGCACCGCGGAAAACCGTCTCTCCGCCTTCATTCTCGGCGTGGTGCGCACGCCGGCGTTCCGGATGAAGGGCGGGCTGGCGGGGGAGAGCAATCCATGACCCTGATCACCGGCAAGCATCTGCCCCGGCGCACGTTCCTGCGCGGCGTGGGCGTCAGCGTGGCGCTGCCGTTCCTCGACGCCTTCGTGCCGGCCGGCCTGAACCGGGCGCGCGCCGCGGCAGCACGGTCCGCCGCGGATCCTACCCGGCTGGTCGCCATCGAGAACGTGCACGGGGCCGCCGGCAGCACCGCGTACGGCGCGTCGCAGCACCTGTGGTCTCCCGCCGCCGAGGGACACGACTTCGACCTGACGCCGAGCGCGCTGAGTCCGCTGGAGCCGTTCCGCGACGTGCTGACCATCGTCAGCGACACCGACGTGGCGCCGGCCGAAGCCGCGACCCCGCCGGAGATCGGGGGCGACCACTTCCGGTCGAGCGCGACGTTCCTGACCCAGTCGCATCCGAAGCAGACCGAGAGCTCGGACGTGCGGGCCGGCATCTCGCTGGACCAGCTCTACGCGTCGCGCTTCGGCCAGGACACGCCGATCCCCTCGATGCAGCTCTGCATCGAGAACGTCGACCAGGCCGGCGGCTGCGCCTACGGTTATTCGTGCGTCTACACGGACACGATCAGTTGGGCGTCGCCGACCGAGCCGCTGCCGATGATCCGGGACCCGCGGCTGGCCTTCGACCTGTTGTTCGGCGCCGGCGGTACGGCCGAGCAACGCACCGCGCGGCGGCGCGAGCGGCGCAGCGTGCTCGACTTCATCACCGCCGAGGTGGCCAGCCTCAAGCGCGACCTCGACCCGGTGGACCGGCGGCGCATGGACCGCTACCTGGACGACGTGCGCGAGATCGAGCGGCGCATCCAGCGGGTGGAGGAGCGCAACACCAGCGGCGAGGCGCTGCTGCTGCCGGGCGCGCCGGCGGGCGTGCCGGACTCGTTCGACGAGCACGTCAAGCTGATGTTCGACCTGCAGGCGCTGGCGTTCGAGGCGGACATGACGCGCGTCTTCTCGTTCAAGCTGTCGCGCGACGCCACCGGCCGCGTCTACCCGGCGAGCGGCGTCGACCGCGGGTTCCACCCTTCGTCCCACCACGGCGAGCAGCAGGCCCGGATCGAGGAGTTCGCGCGGCTCAACCGCTATCACGTGAGCCTGATTCCCTACTTCCTCGAGAAGCTCCGCAGCATCGACGAGGGGAGCTCGAACCTGCTGGACAAGTCGCTGGTCATCTACGGGTCGCCGATGGGCAATCCGAACGTGCACAACCACAAGCGGTGCCCGCTGTTCGTGGCCGGCGGCGCCAACGGGAAGCTGCCCGGCAACCTGCACCTGCGGGCCGAGCCGGGCACGCCGATGGCCAACGTCATGCTCGACCTGCTGCACCGCCTCGGCGTCGACGACCTCGAGTGCTTCGGCGACAGCACCGGGACGCTCTCGCTGTCGGCGTGACGCGACACACCCGAGCCCGTAGCAGTGAGCCCAGTCACATGGTGGAGCCAGTGATGCATCCGATTCGATTTGCCGCGCCTGCCGTGAGCGGATTCGCGTCCCGAAGCGGCAGCCGGAGGGCCGCGCGGCGCCGGTGTCGAGTCGACGCGCTCGCGGGGGCGTCGTGCCTGGCGGTCCTGCTCGCGCTCGCACCCGTCTCGGCCGCCGTCGACGCGCCGGTCGCCGACGCCGCCATGCGTCAGGACCTCGAAGCGGTCCGCGGCCTCATCGCCCGGGGGGCCGATCCCGACGCCGCCCACGGGGACGGCATGACGGCGCTCCACTGGGCCGCGCAGCACGGCGACGTCGAGATCGTCGCTTTGCTGACCGGGGCCGGAGCCGACGTTGCGGGGCGGACCCGGCTGGGCGGTCACACCCCGCTGCACGTGGCGAGCCGGAGCGCCCGGGCGGCGGCCGTGCGGGTGTTGCTCGCGGCCGGCGCCGACGCGGGCGCGGTCACGAGTACCGGCGCCACCGCACTGCACTTCGCCGCCGGTTCCGGTTCCGCCGCCGCCGTCTCGGCGCTCCTGGACGGCGGCGCGGACGTCGACGCGCGAGAGCCGGTGTGGGGGCAGACGCCGCTGATGTTCGCGGCCGCCCGAGCGCGGACCGAGGCCATCGTGGTGCTGCTCGCCCGGGGCGCCGATCCGGAGCTGGCCGGAGCGGTAGTGGACGTCGGCGCCCGCAACGAGGCCGACCGCGAAGAGAGCCGCCGCCGGCGGGGGCGCATCGCGGCCCTGCGGTCGGCGCTCGCGTCGCGAGAGTCCGCGGAGCGGCCGAGCGCCGCGACGGCGTCCGGCGCTGCCGGAGCGCCCGATGCGTCGGCTGCGGTTGCGCAATCGCCTGCCGCGCCGCGGTCGCCCGAGACTGGCGCCGGCGCCCCCGCCGGGAACGTCGCAGGCGCCTCGGACCCGACCGCATGGACCTCGTCTCGACCCCTCTCTCCCGAGGCGCGCGCCGCCGCCGCGGCGGCCGAGGCCGCGGCCATCGAGGCGGACCTGCTGGAAGAGCCGGAGCCGCTCGGCTTCGCCGACCTGGTCGGGACGCACGGCGGGCTGACCGCGCTGTTGCTCGCGGTGCGAGAAGGCCATGCCGACGCGGCGCTGGCCCTGATCGACGGCGGCGCCGACGTCAACCGGGTGAGCGCCGCCGACGGGACGAGCGCGCTGCTCGTCGCTTCCATCAACGGGCACTTCGACCTCGCGTTGCGCCTGCTGGAGCTGGGCGCGGACCCGACGCTCGGGAGCGACGCCGGGGCCACGCCGCTCTACGGCGCCCTCAACATGCACTGGGCGCCGAAGGCGCGGCACCCGCAGCCGACCGACTACCTGCAGCAGTCCACCTCGTACGTGGAGCTGATGCAGGCGCTGATCGACGCCGGGGCCGACGTCAACGCCCGCCTGAGGCGCTCGCTGTGGTACACGACCTACAACCGCGACCTGCTCGGGGTCGACCGCGCCGGGGCCACGCCGTTCTGGCGCGCCGCCCACGCCCTCGATCTCGACGCCATGCGCCTGCTGCTGGCCCACGGCGCCGACCCGCACCTGCCGACGATCAAGGTCCCCTCGCGCCGGCGTCCGCTCGACCCCGATCCGTCGGGTCTGCCGGCGGTGCCCTACGGCGGTCCGGGCGTGCCGCCGCTGCTGGCCGCCTCCGGTGTGGGATACGGCCAGGGCTTCGCGGGCAACTCGCACCGTCACGCCCCGGACGGCTGGCTGCCCGCCGTGCGCTTCCTGGTGGAGGAGGTCGGCGCCGACGTGCACGCCCGCGACCACAACGGCTACAACGCAGTCCACCACGCCGCGGCGCGCGGGGACAACGGCCTGATCCGCTATCTCGTCGCGCGGGGCGTCGACGTCACGCAGGTCAGCCGGATGGGGCAGACCACCGTCGACATGGCCAATGGCCCGGTCCAGCGCATCCAGCCGTTCCCGGACACGATTGCACTGCTGGAGAGCCTCGGCGCGGTGAACAACCACCGCTGCTTGAGCTGTTGACGGACCACCGGGACTCCCGGATGGTACGTGTCAGACGCCGAGGCGGCGGATTCCGGGAACATCGTCGAAGCCGCGGTCGAACGAGAGGATCTCCTGTATTTCGTGTTGTCGCATCACCGCGGCATGCAGCGCGTCACGGGCCGAGAGCGCCGGAGACCCGAGCACGATGTCGCGCGCGCTGTGCAACGTCTCCGCCGTAATCGGGAGAACCTGGTCGACGACGCCGAGGAGTGCGTCGAACGCCGGCTGAATCGCGTCGCGCCGGTCGATCGCGACGTAGCGATGCAGGATCTCCTGCAGCACCTCCGCGTCGCTCACCAGCCGTCGATTGTCGATCGCAAAGCGTTCGAGGAGCCGTTGGGCATCGGCCTTGTGCGGATGCGCGGCGCCCACGAGGTACATCGGGATGTTCGAATCGATCAGAATCATCCGCGGTAGCCCGACTCGATCTCACGCAGCATCCGATCGATGTCCGCGGTTGGGAAATCGTGGCGCGCGGCCGCGCGGATCGCCGCAAGCTTGCGGTCGACGCTACCCGACGCTTCACTACGTTCGGCGCGGCGCAGCTTCTGGCGAACCCATTCCGACAGGGTAAGCCCGTCGCGCCCCGCGAGGCGGCGGTACTCGCCGACTTCCGCTTCGTCCATGACCACCTGCAAGCGGATACTCATTCCGGTAGTATACAGTGAGGCTGTAAGGAGTATTCAGGCGGGCCCCGCTGCGATCCGTGGGGGCAGGTCCGACAGGATATCGTGCCACTGCCCGATGTGCCCGGCATCGTCGAGAATGCCGCTGTGCCCGCCGGTTACCTTGCGGTTGCGGTGGGCGACGTCGAGCGTGCGGGGACCGAAGCGGTTGCCGAGCCAGCGGAACCGGCTCTTCCAGCCCCGCTTGCTGTACAGGTGCACCCACTGGCGGCAGCGCGCCGCCGCCCGGCCGTAGACGCCGTCCATGTCCCGCCGGACCGGCATGTCGACCGTGACGACGTGGATTGGACAGACGTCGGCGTGCATCTCCGCCAGCGCGTAGGCGAGCACCTGTCCGCCGTGGCTGTGGGCGACGATCGTGACGCCGCCCGACTCGTCCAGCTCGCGGCGCCGCGCGCGGAGGAAGCCGCGCAGGGTCTCGCCGCCCGTCCGCCACGCCGGGTGCCTGTCGCGCCACCACGCGACCCACTGGATCAGCAGCCCGTTGACCGCTCCCGACCAGTAGCCGTCGTCCGGTCGGTTCGGATCGCGGTCCTGTTCGACCCGTTCGTAGCCGTGTCCGGCCATCACCCGGTCGAAGGGTGAACCGCGCCGGTACCACGCGTTCTCGTGATCGTGGCGCGAGCGCGCCCATGTGCCGGCAATGGGGATGTATGGCTGTTGCGGCATTGGCTCTCCCGGAACCGGTGGCTCGGAGTCCGCATTCTGGTCCGCGCGCGCAGGGCGTGCATTGACGGATATCAACTCTCGCTCAACCCGTACAGGCTCGATGAGCTGCGCCGGGCCGAAATCGCGGCGGGGCGCCAGATCGTGTGCACCTGTTCACGGAAGTCCGACGTGGTACCGTAGCGAGACGATCGTAGAGACATGCGATGACTTCGGCGTGATCGCCGGCGGCGACGGCCGCGAAATGGACGAGAAGGCCAAGCGCACGGCCCGCAAGAGGGGTATACAGTACGGTTCATGCACAGCAGAGTGGCGCACGCCGAGCGCGAGCTCGAGCGCCGGCTGCGAACAGCGGCGCGGCAAAGCCTCGGTCCCGATGCGACGGTGGTCCAGGTCGACCTCGTGGTAGCCCGGACGCAACAGGGACCGTGGCGGCCGCGGGTGGGAGACGACACCTACGTACGCCGGCTCGTCAAGGAAGAAACGCGTCGCCTCGAGGACGCGCAGTTCGAACGATGGAAGCGCTGATCCTGCTCGACACGACGGAGTTGCTGCGCGTGATGCCGCGCAAGCTGCATGCAGCATGGGCGGAGCTGTGCGGTACGAAAGCGCGGATGCCGCCGACGGTCGCCGACGAGCTCGCCCCGGCCGGCGTGCTGCAGAGCAGGACCGCCGCGCTCAGCGTAGCCGAGGAACTGCTGCAGCCGGATGCGCCGGCACTTGACGACGAGCGCCGGCAGCAACTCGAACGCCAAGCCTGGTGGGCCGCGATGTGGCGCGACCCGGAGTCGCCGTACGAAAAGCTCGAGCTCACCGCCGCGCAGCGGGAGTTGCACACGACGCTGCTGGCCAACTTGCCGCGCGAGTGCTTCCCGACGGCCAACCCGCTGCTGCTGGCCGACAACCGCGACACGCAGATTGTGGGGGAGACGCTCGCGCTGGGCGGCAAGATGCTGCTGACGAGCAACATGCGCACGATCGACCACATTCGGCTGAACGACTGGGCCGTGGACAACGGCGCACGATTCGGGTTCCAGCCCGAGCCCGTGGTCTTCCAGGCAGATGACCAACTGGTGCGGTGGACGCGTTCGCCCGCGGCGGGGGAACGGTGGATCCAGGCCGGTATGCTCGCCTCGTGGCCGGCCCGGGACGACGCCGGCGCCGAGCAGGTGATCCGCGCGACGGTCAAGAACATCGGGACCCTGGTGAGGGCCGGCGGACCACTGCCGAACGCGAGCGCGCGGCTGCTGAACGAGCTCGAGAACCACCCCAATCCGATCGACCTGGTCGAGCGGACGCGCCGCCGGTTCCCGAGCCCGACGATTACGACGGACCGGACCCACCCGAGCTACCCCGACGCGGCGTGAGCCCAACGGGCCAGACGCTCTGTGTGCGCCGAGGTCCGCGCATGTTCCCTCCTCCGCACCCACTCGTCTCGGCAGCGAGAGCTTGCGGCAGGACGGAAATGGGGCGCCCGTCTCGGTTGGCGGACGCCCCATTTCGGATTCTCGGGCGACCCACGAGCGGCCACCCATTCGAACCACCGCGCTACGCGATGATCTGCGGGATCGGCACCCCGTGGACGTCGGTCAGCCGCATGTCGCGGCCGTTGTAGCGGTACGTCAGCCTCTCGTGGTCGATGCCCAGCAGGTGCAGGATGGTGGCGTGCAGGTCGTGCGGCGACACCCGCTGCTCGGCCGCCTTGTAGCCGAACTCGTCGCTGGCGCCGATCACCTGGCCGCCCTGGATGCCGGCCCCGGCCATCCAGCCGGTCATCGTGCCCGGGTTGTGGTCGCGGCCGACGCCGCGCTGCGAGATCGGCATGCGGCCGAACTCGGCGTGCCAGACGAGCAGCGTCTCGTCGAGCATGCCGCGGGCCTTCAGGTCGGTCATCAGGCCGGCGATGGGCAGGTCGGTCTCGGCCGCGTGCTGCGTGTGATTCTCGATGAGGTTGCTGTGCGCGTCCCAGGTGTCGGTGTTCTGCTGGCCGATGCCGCCGTGGAAGAGCTGCACGAAGCGGACGCCGCGCTCCACCAAGCGCCGCGCCATCAGGCACTGCCGCCCGAACGGCTCGGTGATCGGGTTGTCGAGGCCGTAGAGCTTCTTGGTCGCCTCGGACTCGGCCGACACGTCGACCGCCTCGGGCGCGCAACCCTGCATCCGGTAGGCCAGCTCGTAGGACGAGATGCGGGCGGCCAGCTCGGAGTTGCCGGGGTTGTTCGTCAGATCGATGTCGTTCAGCTTCGCCAGCGTGTCGAGGCGGGCGCGCTGCTGATCGACCGACATCCCCTCGGGCGGCGCCAAGTCGACGATCGGGTCGCCGACGGCGCGGAACAGGGTGCCCTGGTAGGTGGCCGGCATGAACCCGGCGCTCCAGTCGTTGGGGCCGCCGAGCGGGCCGCCGCGGTGGTCGTTCATCACGACGTAGGCGGGCAGGCTGGCCGCCTCGGAGCCGAGGCCGTAGGTGACCCACGACCCGACGCTGGGGAAGCCCATGCGGATCTGGCCGGACTGCATCTCGTAGGTCGCCTGGATGTGGTCGTTCGAGCGGCCGTACAGCGACCGGATGAACGCCATCTCGTCGACCTTGCCGCCCAAGTGCGGGAAGATCTCCGAGACCTCGATGCCGCTCTCGCCGTGCCGGTGGAACTCGAACGGGCTCGGCATCAGCGGACCGGGATGCCCCTGGCGGACGACCACGGACTCGGCCATCGGCTGGCCGGCGTACTTCGTCAGCGCCGGCTTCGGGTCGAAGGTGTCGACCTGGCTGACGCCGCCGCTCATGAAGAGCGAGATGACCGCCTTGGCCCGCGGCTCGAAGTGCGGCTGCCTGGGCGCGAACGGGTTGCCGGGGATGGGCAGCTCGCAGGTGTCGGACTGCGCCGTCCCCGCCGCCAGCAGCCCCTGCCTGTCGAGCATGTCAGCCAGTGCGAGGCCCGCGATGCCGCCGCCCGACTGGAACAGGAAGTCGCGCCGCGACCAGAACGTCTTCTTCCGGCAGTGGTGATGATGATCGTCGTGCATCGTCGTGTCCTCTGTCTCTCGGTCTGCCGCAGTGTGTCAGCGATTCCGTTCCGCTATCTCAGGTACAGGAACTCGTTCAGGTTCATCATGACGTGCGTGAAGTCGACCAGCGACTGCTCGGTGGCAAGGCCGCGGGCGACCTCGCGCTCGGCGTCGGTCGGCTTCCGGGTCAGCGCGATCAGGTAGGCGAGATCGATCTGGGCGTCCAGATCGCCCGGCGCCTCGCGCTCGAGCCGCGCCGCGAACAGCTCGGCTTGGTTCAGCACGAACGGGTTGTTCATCAGCGTCAACGCCTGCGTCGAGACGGTGGAGACGTTGCGCGCCGCCGCCGTCTGGTTCTGGTCCGGCAGGTCGAAGGTGTCGAAGAAGGGGAAGCCGAGCGACCGGCGCCGGAAGACGTAGACGCTGCGGCGCCACACCTCCGGACGGTCCGGCTCTTCGCACCAGAAGCCGGTGGACGGCGCGGTGATCCGCTGGCCCGCCGGGGGATTGCCGCACCAGAATCCCTTGCCGTCCGACTGGAACAGGATGTCGGAAGGAATGTGCGGGAAAATCGCCGGCCCGCCCACGGCCAGGTCGATGCCGCCGCTCACCGTCATGATGGCGTCGCGCAGGATCTCCGCCTCGAGCCGCTGCCCGCGGTAGCGCCAGAGCAGGTTGTTCTCCGGGTCGGCGCTTGCGCTCGCCTCGTGCGGGAACGAGGACGCCATGCGGTAGGCCTCGGACGTCATCAGCAGCCGGTGCATCTCCTTGATGCTCCAGCCGCGGTCCATGAACTCGACGGCCAGCCAGTCGAGCAGCTCGGGGTGCGTCGGCGTATCGCCCATCCGGCCCAGGTTGTCGAGGGTCCGGACGATCCCCCGCCCGAAGTGGTGGTGCCAGATCCGGTTGGCCATGACCCGCGCCGTCAGCGGGTTGTCGCGCGACGCGATCCACTCGGCCAGCGCCAGACGGCGGCCCGACGTCCGCCCGTCGGGGCGCGCGATCTCGGTCGGCGGGTCGCCGTAGGTGGCGGCGGTCAGGAAGCCCGGCGACATCGGCGAGCCGGGGCTGAACGGGTCGCCGCGGATCAGGAAGTAGTTGGGCGGCGCCTGGTAGGCGGGCCCCCCTTCCTCGTACAGGTAGGTGCCGTCGACCTCGGGCGGCGTCCGGCATTCCGGACAGCCGATCACCTGGTCGCCCGGGCCGTCCGGGGCGAAGCGGTAGTCGCCGTCGGTGACGATGTGCGCCATCGCCGGCGTCGGCGGCCGCTCGTCCTCCAGCGCCGCGATCTCCGCGTTCAGCTCGTCCACCCGCGCCTTGTCCTCCGGGGTCAGCGCGGCGGCCACTTGCGTGCGCGGGGGGTTGATGGTGAGCACCTGCGTGGCGAGGAGCTGTTCGCCGGGGGTCCGCTCGGCTTCCGGCTTGAAGGCCGCCGCCTGCACGTTCTCCGGGAACCGCTCCCGGATCAACTCGGCCCGTAGCGCCTCGCGGTACGGCGTCTCGATGGCGTCCACCTCGTCGCGCAATGGCTGCTGCCGCTCTTCGACGTCCCGCATCGCCGCGAAGTAGACGTCCGCCTCGTCGCGGTCGAGCAGCGGGTAGTCGATCTCCACGTAGCCGTAGATCGACGCCTGCATGCTGTAGTAGTCCTTCTGCAGGATCGGGTCGAACTTGTGGTCGTGGCAGCGGGCGCAATGGACCGTCATGCCGAGGACGCCGCGGCCGACCGTAGCCAGCATGTCGTCGAGGTAGTCGTGACGACGCTCCGGGTTGTCCTTCTCGCGGAAGTTGACGCGCGGGCCGGACCGCAGGAAGCCGGTGGCGATGCGCGTCTCGTCCGTGACGTAGTCCAGCTCGTCGCCCGCGATCTGCTCGCGCAGGAACTGGTTGTACGGCTTGTCGTCGTTGAAGGCGTCGATGACGTAGTCGCGGTAGCGCCACATGTTCAGGCGGACGTAGTCCTGCTCGAACCCGTCGGTGTCGGCGTAGCGCGCCACGTCCAGCCAGTGGCGGCCCCAGCGCTCGCCGTAGTGGGGCGAATCGAGCAGCTTGTCGATCAACCGCTCCCAGGCCCCGCGCTCGGTGTCGGCCAGGAATTCCTCCACCTGCTCGGGGGTGGGCGGCATGCCGATCAGGTCGAGATAGGCGCGCCGCAGCAGCGTCAGCCGATCGGCCCGCGGCGCGGCGGTCAGGCCGGCGTCCTTGCGCGTCGCTTCCAGGAAGCGGTCCACGGGGTGGTCGAACTCGCGCGAGGCCGGCACCGGCGCCTGCTGCGGGTGCCGGAACGCCCAGTAGTCGCGGGCGCCCGGCGGCAGCTCGTCGTTCTCGAGCGCGGCCAGCGCGTCGGCGGCGGCGGTCACTTCGCCGGTGTCCCAGTGCGCGCCCTCATCGATCCAGGTGCGGACCGCCGCGAGCTCCGCGTCGCTGAGCGGATCGCCGGTCATCGGCATGGAGGGCTGGTCGAGGCCGGCCACCATGCGGAACAGAAGGCTGTCCTCGGCCCGGCCGGGCACGATGGCGGGGCCCTTGGTGCCGCCCTCGAGAGCGCCGTCGCGGCTGCTCAGATCCAGGTCGGAGAGCTGGGCCGCCTCGCCGTGGCAGTTCCAGCAGGCCCGCTCCATGATCGGGCGGATGTGATCGGTGAAGTTGATCGGCTCGTTCTGGGCGCCGGCGGTGGCCGCCAGGCCCAGCACGGCCGCGAGTGTCACGCCGAACAGGACGGATGGTCTTGCGCTGCGCATCGTTGTCGTCGCTCCGTTGGTTCTGCCGCGCTTCGTCAGTTCCGGCCGGGCGCCGGCAGCTTGTCCGCGTAGTCCGGATCTTCCTCGTACCGCGCGTTGTGCAGTATGTTCCGCAGCCCGAGGTTGCCCTCGTGGCAGGCGTACTCGTAGAGCACCTGGTCGGGGTCGGTCTTCGTCATCGGGACCAGCGCCGTCCAAGAACTCGTCCAGGTGGCCGGGTCCGCCATCGTCACCTCGTAGTGGGCCGTGTCCGGGCCGACGCGGGTGAACCGCTCCACGAGCTTCAGCTTCTCGGTCGAGCCGCGGAACGCGCTCTTGGGCGAGAAGTTGACGGTTTCGACCACCAGCGTGTCGCCGTCGTAGTAGCCCCGGGAGTCGCCGTGCCACTGCGGCAGGTCCGCCGAGAGATGCGCTCGCCCGTCCAGCGGCACGATGCGCGCGTCGTGGATCATCTCCGAGACGATCGCCACGTGGGTCGGCGTCTGCAGGATCTGGAAGTTGTTGTTGTAGGCGCCGGGCAGCCGCGGCATCCCGAAGGTGATGCAGCGCTCGGTCAGCCCTCTGTAGTCGGCCCCGTCTCCACCGTACAGCCGCCGCCGCTCGGAGCGCGCCGCCGCGCGCTGTCTCGCGTCCTCGGTCACCGCCGGAAGCCGGCCGTCGGGCGGATCCACGATCAACGAGGTTCGTCGGTCGACGGTCAGCGCCCGCCCGTAGTCGAGCCACCACTTGGCGTGGACGCTGGGCGCGCGGTCGTAGTCGTCCAGCCGCTCGTTTTCCCGCTGCTCGTACGCGGCCGCCTCCTCGGCGGTCAGCGTTTCCTTGCCGGCGAGCTCACGCGGGCGCTGCAGCGGCGTCATCGTCCGGTAGTCCCAGACGCCCTGCAGGTCGGGCGCGCCCCACGGGGTGCGGGGAACCTGCCAGTCGGCTGCCGGCGCGGCCTCCGGGCTCTCCTTTGCTGACTGCGCCGCCGCACCCGCCGGCAACGCGAGAACCAGCGCCATGCCCATGGCCAGCGCAGGTGGAATCACTGAGCACGCCCGCCGCATGCAGTCCCTCCTGAAGCGGTCTCGTCAGACAAACCGTAACGATAGCACCATGCGGGTCCGGATCGACAGCGATTTCGGCGGCTCAGAACATCGCGATCGGGTTGACTGGGCTTCCGGTGCCGCGCGCCACCCGCAACGGCAGCGCCTGGAACATGAACTCCCAGCGCCCTTCCTCCGCGCATGCGGCGGCGACCGGCTCCAGCAGCGCGTTGTCCAGCAGCGCCACGCCGAAGTTGAACAGTACGCCGTGCACCGGCCACGGCAGGTCGCTGGACGCGCGGGCGTCCATCAGGTCCCAGCCGAGCAGCGCCACGTCGTGGTCGCGGATGAACTCCGCGCAGCTTGGATGCAGCCCGGGGCGCCCGCGGCTGCCGTCGTCACCGCTCGCCATGTAGGCGCCCCAGCCGCTGTGGACCAGCAGCGCGTCTCCCGGCTCGACGGTGGCGCCCTGGGCGCGCGCGATCGCTTCGAGCTCTTCTCCGCGCACCGGTTCGTCGATGCTCACGTGCGGCGCGCCGCGGTGGAGCGGGACGTCGATCAGCACGCCCCTGGTGATGATGCCGCCGCTCCAGTGCGTGATGTCGCCGAAATGCGCGCCCTGGGTCGTGACCTCCACGTCGGGGTCGCGCCCCTGCCAGATACCGTCGTCGTCCCAGATGTGGCACAGCGCGTCGACGTGGGTCACGGTGGACCCGTGGTAGATGAAGCCGAGGTAGTCCATGACGTAGCCGCCGCCGGGGCCGAGCGAGCTCTTCTGGATGAAGTGCTGCGGGGGCTCGAAGACGCGGCTCAGCGAGACGGTGCGCCCGGTGCGCACGAGCCCGGCCGCCGCCGCCCGCTTCTCAGGGGTGATCAGGTTGATGGCGCCGATCTGGTCGTCCCGGCCCCAGCGTCCCCAGTTGCGCCGGTCGCGGTACATCGCCGCGTAGTTGGTGTCACCGCTCGACTGCACGGTGCTCGCGGTCGCCGATGCGGGATGGGCTGCCGCGGCCGCGGCTCTCCGGGCGCGGGCCGCCTGACGGGCAAGCAGCTCCGGGGGAGAGAATGTTCCGGGCGTGGTGCCGGTGCCGGCCGCCGCTGGCTCGACCGGCTCGGCCCAGGCCCGGCCGGGATGTGCGAGAGCCGCCGTGCCCATGGCCGCCGCGTGCGTCAGAAATCGCCGTCGTGAAGAAGCCATGTCGTTCCTCCGCTCGGTTTGGTGCCGGCGGTACCGTCGACGAATTGTCAGTGACTTCGGTACACCTCGCGCCGATGTCCGATTCTCACTACGAGGACCACCAGCAGGTCATCCTCGACTTCGTAGATGATTCGATAATCGCCTGTCCGCACGCGATAGCGGCTCCTCGTCCCGCGTAGCTTCTCGACGCCCGGCGGACGGGGCTCATGAGCAAGTGCGTCGATCCGCTTGGCGAGGCGTCGTTGAACCGCCCGTCCGAGAGTGCGGAACGCGCGTGCCGCCGAAGGAACGAACTCGACGCGGTGCATCCGGCTCGATCGGGGGATGCAATCGCGAGTGCAGGGTTTCCGGCCCGGATTCTAGAGGTCCAGGTCGCGTTTCAGAGCAGACCAATCAACGCGTCCTCGTTCTGTGCCGGCTCTCGCGGCGGCTTCATTGTCGAGCCGGTCCTCGATCTCCCTCAGAAGCTCCAGGTCCTCGATCGGCACGAGGGCCGCAACACTCCTGCCACCTCGATCCAGCACGATGCGTTCGCCTCCCTCGGCGACACGGTCGAGCGTGGCCGCAAACGCATCCCGAACCGAGCTTGCAGTGAGCCTCGTCATTCGGCTATGTGACCTCGACCTGGAAGTCGAGCACGTCGAGCGCTTCCTCGTTGAGCTCGTCGGCGTGCTCGTCGATGATCTGTCGATCCCGGTGGTCGACATCGGTCCTGTCCTCGAGGTCGGAAGGTCCCGAGCGCCCGGGTTTCATGCCACCATCATACTGCCCGTCCGGATCGCTTGATGATGCCGTTGACAGGCAACCCTCACGGCAGCGCCAGCGCGATCAGCTCCGGGACATCCCCGCCGATGGTCAGCGCGATGTGCTGCTTCCCCTCGTACAGGTAGGTCATCGGCGTCCCGATCGCGCCGGACGGGAGATCGACGGATCCGACGATCGCGCCCGTGGATTTGTCCCGCGCCACCAGTCGGGGGCCGCCGTCCGAGCCCCCCGCCGACAGGGCGCTGATGAGCAGCGTCTTCGTCAGCACCGGGCCGCCGTGCCCCTCGCCGCCGAGGGGCGGCAGGTCCAGGTCGCGCAGTAGCGGGTGATTGCGGTACCGGTCGCCGTCGCCATTGGGTTGCATCCAGGCGTGATCGCCTGCGTTGAGGTCGATGGCGGTCATCCGCGAGTAGGGCGGCTTGAGCAGCGGCAGCCCCTGCGGCATGGTCGGCTGGGTCCCGCTGTCGAAGTCCGCCTGCGTAAAGCGCAGGTTGCCGCCCTCGGCCGGGTCCGGCGTGTAGTACTTGATGACCGAGAAGCGGTTCTCGGAAGGCACGTAGAGCAGGCCGGTCTCGGGATCGGCCGCCGCCCCGCTCCAGCTCGCCCCGCCGGCGATGTGCGGGCGCTGGATCGTCCCCTGCAGCCCGCCCTCCACGCTCAGCATCGGCGGCGTGAAGAGCGGCCCGAGCCGGAAGTTCCGCACTGCCTCGACGGCCATCGCGCGAATCTCGGGCGTGAAGTCGACCAGGTCGTCGATGCCGATGCCCTGGTACTCGAACGGCGGCGGCCTGGTGGGGAAGGGCTGGGTCGGCGACAGCACCTCGCCCTCGAGGTCGGTGTCGGTCTCCACCGCGCGCTCCTCGATGGGCCAGACCGGCTCACCGGTGGCGCGGTCGAAGACGTAGGTGAAGCCCTGCTTGCTGACCTGCGCGAGTGCCTTGATGGTGCGCCCGTCCACGTTGATGTCGATCAGGGTCGGCGCGGCGGGGAAGTCGTAGTCCCAGACGCCGTGGTGGACGGCCTGGAAGTGCCAGACGCGCTGCCCGGTCTCGGCGTCGACCGCTACGATGCTCTCCGCGAACAGGTTGTCGCCCAGGCGGTGACCGCCGTAGTAGTCGCTGGTCGGGGTGCCGGTCGGCAGGTAGACGTAGCCGAGCTCGTCGTCGGCGCTCAGGGGCGGCCAGATGTTGGCGTTGCCGGAGTAGCGCCACGACTCGTTCAGCCAGGTGTCCGCGCCGAAGTCGTCCGCCTGCGGGATGGTGCGGAACACCCACCGCACGTCGCCGGTCCGCGCGTCGACCCCCTTGACCCACCCGGGCGGCGCTTCCCGGCGGATGACGAAGTCCGAGATGATGGTCGGCGTGACCACCACGTCGCGGGTGATGACCGGCGGCGAGGCGACCCCTACGAGGTTGCGCCCCTGGTAGTTGGTCCCGCCGCGCTCGGCCCGCGGGACGCCTTCCATCAGGTCGACCCGGCCGTTGTCGCCGAAGTCGCGAATCGGCTCGCCGGTGCGGGCGTCCACCGCGATCAGGTACGCCTCGCTCGTGCCCCAGAAGATGCGGGCGTCGTCGGCGCCGTCGCTCCAGTAGGCGAGACCGCGCGAGCGGTAGGCGTGCGTCGGGTCGCCGCCCGCGTAGGCCTGCGGGTCGTGCACCCAGACGGTCTCGCCGCTGCCGGCGTCGACGGCCGCCGCCTGGTAGAGCGCGGTGGTCAGGTAGAGCACGCCGTCGATCATCAGCGGCGTCGCCTGCAGGCCGCGGATGGAGATCGGTCGGTCGTCCGCGCGCCGGGGCAACGACTCGAGGTCCACGTTGCCGTCGACGGACTGCCAGCGCCAGGCGATGCGCAGGTCGCTGAAGTTGCTCGCGTCGATCTGATCCAGCGGAGAATACTTGGTGCTGCCGTTGTCGCCGGCATAGCTGCGCCACTCGCCGTCGACGGCGCCGTACTGCGCGGCGGCGGGTTGGGCCGCCAGCAACAGCGCCGCTGAGACGGCAACGGTGAGTGCGACGAGACCTGCGTGTCGAGCGGACATGGGATCCTCCAATCCGAACCTGTGAGCGTGTGGCGAGATCCCGCGCGAGGTCCCACCACGACTCCCGGCGGCCGGCGCCGCTATCGATCGCAGGCGATGTAGGCGTCGATCACCGCGCGCTCGCCCTCCCGGCCCTCTCCCGCGTTGCCGTGCTCCATGCCGACGATGCCCCGGTAGCCCTTCTTCTTCAGGTGGCGGAACACGTTCAGGTAGTTGATCTCGCCGGTGGTCGGCTCGTTGCGTCCGGGGTTGTCGCCGACCTGGATATAGGCGATCTCGTCCCACGCCCGGTCGAGGTTCGGGATGAGATTGCCCTCGGTGATCTGCTGGTGGTAGAGGTCGTCGAGGATCTTGCAGTGGGGGCTGCCCACCGCCCGGCAGATCTGGTACGCCTGTGGAATGCCGGTAAGGAACACGCCGGCGTGGTCGGTCCAGTGGTTGAGCGGCTCCAGCACCAGGGTCAGCCCGGCCGGCTCGCAGATCTCCACCGCCCGCTTCAGGTTGTCGATGACGATGGACGTCTGGTAGGCACGCTCCAGCCCGCGGTCGTAGTCGCCGGGCACCACGGTGCACCACCGGGCGCCGACGCGGCCGGCCACCTCCGTCGCCTGCCGGATGTCGGCGAGGATGCGGCTGCGCGCCTCTGGAGCGTCGGAGGCGAACGAGACCTCGCCCCAGGCGGTGTGGGCCACGAAGACGCCCATGCGCATGTCGAGCCGCTCGAGCTCGGCGCCGATGCGCTCCTGGAGGGCGACGTCGCGCCGCGGCATCCCGTTGTCCTCCAGCGCCCGGAATCCCTCGTCGTGCATGAAGCGGAGCTGGTCGAGGAGGTCCTCGCCCGCGTGGTGGCGGAACATGCCGAAGTGGGGGGCGTAGTCGAGGCCGAAGCGGCGCCCGCCGCCGGCTGACTGCGCTGCCGCCCAGGCCGCCGCCGGTCCGCGCGCGGCGGTGAACGGGGTCGCGGCCAGCGCGTCGGTCGCCGCGGCAACTGCCGTGGCGAGACCCGTTCCCAGAAACGCTCTTCTCTGCATGCCCGCTATCGTATATTGCCGGGATGGACGAGGCGGCCGGAGAATCGTTCGAAGCGGTGCAACAGGAGCGCCGGGGTTCCCGGCATGTCTGACCCGCCGGTCAATCTTCGCAAGCTGCTCGGCCGCGGCGACGTGCTGGCCATCGCCTTCGGCGCGATGGTCGGCTGGAGTTGGGTGGTGCTGGCCGGGGAGATGGTCGTCCGGGCTGGCGCGATCGGCTCGATCCTGGCGTTCGGAGCCGGCGCGGTGATGGTCTGGCTGGTCGGTCTCACCTACGCCGAGCTGTCGTCGGCGCTGTCGCGCGCCGGCGGCGAAATCAGCTTCACCTTCGTCGCCATGGGAGCGGGCGGCGGGTTCGTTTGCGGCTGGACGCTGGTGCTGGCGTACGTGGCTGTCTGCGCCTTCGAGGCCGTTGCCCTGCCCACCGTCGTCAGCTACCTCGCGCCCGGCTTCGATGCCGGCTCCCTCTACGTGGTGGCCGGCTGGGAGGTGCACGCGAGCTGGGTGCTCGTCGGGGTGGCCGGCGCGCTGGTCATCGGCGTCGTCAACTACCGCGGTATCCGCTTCGCCGCCTTCGCGCAGCGTCTCGCCGTCGGCAGCCTGCTGCTGGTGGGGCTGGCGTTCTTCCTGCCGGGCGCGGCGCGCGGCGACACCGCCAACCTGGCGCCCTGGATCACGGACTGGGAGGGTGTGCTGCAGGTCGTCATCATGACGCCGTTCCTCTACGTCGGGTTCGACGTCATTCCGCAGCTCGCCGAGGAGATCGACGTTCCGTTCCGGACCATCGGCCGCATCATCGTGCTCTCGATCCTGATGGCCCTCGGTTGGTACGCCCTCGTGCAATGGACGGTCGGCCTGTCGCTCGACCCCGCGACGCTTCCCGGGCGGGCGTTGCCCACCGCCGACGCCATGAGCGCCGTCTACGGCAGCCCCTGGGCGGGGCGGGTGCTCGTGGTCGGCGGCGCGTTCGGTATCCTCACGAGCTGGAACGCGTTCTTCCTCGGTGCTTCACGGCTGCTGTTCGCGATGGCCCGCGGCGGGATGCTGCCGGCGGTATTCGCCCGCCTGCACCCGCGCTACGGGTCGCCGGTGGCGGTTGTCGTCGTGCTGACCGGGATCACCGTGGTCGCTCCGTTCTTCGGCCGTCCGGCCCTGGTGTGGCTGGTCGACGCCGGATCGCTGGCGACGGTAGTCGGCTACCTGCTGGTGGCGGTGGCGTTCCTCATCATCCGGCGCCGTCATCCGGACCTGCCGCGCCCGTATCGCGTCGCGGCTCCGAGGCTGGTCGGCTGGCTGGCGGTGGCAGCCACGGTGTTCTTCATCCTCCTCTACCTGCCCGGCAGCCCGTCGGCGCTCGTCTGGCCGGAGGAGTGGGCGATCGTGCTGCTGTGGGCGGGGCTGGGTGTCGCGCTGGCCGCGGGCATGCGGCGCCGGGAGGCATCCATCGACCGCGGCCGGCAGGCGCGGCTGATCCTGGGAGAGTATGCCGGGTTGCTGGGGCTGGGAGGAGAGGCAACGATGGTGGCGCGAGAGTGGCTCGAGAGCGGAGACGAAAGGTTCGCTCCTATCGATCAGCTGACTGACTATTGGCGGGCATTCAACAACCTCTACTCGCCTGTGACTGGTCCCTCCGAGCCCCAAAGAATCCTGAACTTTCTGGCGCTGCATGTTCCCGAAGAGACGGCCACGACGATACTCCAGGACCGGGAGGGAGAAGCACGCTATCTGTTGTCGGTACCGGTAGTGGACATGAGGGGGAATGGCCGCGACACAGCGGACTGTATCGAGAAGTTCGACGACGCGGGTAATTCTCTGGAGAAGTTACAGCAACTGTTCAGGGTAATCTATCAAGTTCGCTGCAATCTCGAGCACGGTCAGAAGTCTCCAACCGACGACCGAGACGTTCGGTTGTGTCAGGCCGCAGGGCCGATCGTGGCGGACGTCGTGAGGATCAACACGTAGTCGAAGATATTGGAAGCGGCGCGGCCTCGAAGCGGCTTGCACTTCTTCATTGGGCGGCGGTGCTAGACTAGCGAAATGAAGTCGGTTGCCTGTACAACCAGTCGCCGTGAGGCTGCCGCGGTTCGGGCAATGTCCCCCGCGGAACGCCTTGATCTCGCGTTCAGCCTGGGGGAAGAGGATCTCGAGTCTTTCCGGGCAACGCATGGCCTGGACCGGCGGACTGCGATTCGGCTGTTGGAGCGCCGGCGACAGGCCACGCGGCAACCTAGCGCATGCCTCGAACGGCTCATCGGGTGAGCCTGATCGAGCGCGTCACGGAGGTCCTCGACCGGGCCAAGGCGAGTTACGCGGTGATCGGCGCGGCGGCGATGGCGGCTCGCGGTGTAGGTCGGTCGACCCGTGATGTAGATCTGCTGACGCTGTCCGTGGCTGGACTCGACAAGGCGTGGTGGACATCGCTATCGAGAGCCGGCGTGAGCGTGTCGGTCTCGCACGGCGATGCCGACGATCCCCTCGCCGGCGTCGTTCGCTTCGAACAGAAGGGCGAGCGACCGGTCGATCTGGTATTCGGCCGGTATCGGTGGCAGCAGCGCGTGCTCGCGCGCGCAGAGCCGGCAGTGATCGGCGGATTGAATCTGCCGACTGCCCAGACGTCGGATCTCATTCTGCTGAAGCTCTACGCTGGCGGCGCGCAGGACGCGTGGGACATCGAGCAGTTGCTGGCTGGCCCGGACCGCGGGGTGCTCATCGCCGACGTCGAGGCTGTGGTTGTTGAACTGCCTGCGCGGTGTCGGAGACTATGGAAAGCGGTTCTCGATCCCCGCCCTTGACCAGGTTGTCCATCGGGGTCGCAGCGGCAGACGACCCGAGACACGGTGGTACCATTGAACTGCTGGTTGACAGGTGGCGGCGGATGGTTGGCGCTGTCGAGATTCGGACGACGGGAGACTTCGACATGCAGATGCAGCTTCGCGTAGTGGTGTTCACGGTGGTGGTGTTGATGATGGGGTTCACGACGACGGCGGCCGGCCAGACGGCGCTTCGCACGCCGGACGGGCAGCCCGACCTGCAGGGGGTCTGGGACTTCCGCACCATGACGCCGCTGCAGCGGCCGGCGGATCAGGAGCGGGCCTTCCTGAGCGAGGAGGAGGCGGCTTCGGCCGAGGCGGCCGCCAACGCGCGGCGCGCGGCGCTGCTCGAGCCGAGCGAGGTGCGCACGGAACTGCTGCCCGCGGGCGGCACCGGCGCCGAGCGCGGGCGCCGGGTTGGCGGCTACAACGACTTCTGGCTGGACTACGGTACGAACATCATCGAGGACCGGCGGACGTCGCTCATCGTCGATCCCCCGGACGGCCGGCTGCCGGCCCTGACCGCCGAGGGCGAGCGCCTGCGGCAGGTTGGCTCACTCGCCGAGGATCTGCCGATCCCGAGTCCCGTGCGCGTCCGGAGCGCCGGCACCGGCGCCGACGATCCCGAGGACCGCGGTCTGGCCGAGCGCTGTCTGCTGGGCTTCAACAGCGGCCCGCCCATGATGCCGAGCGGATACAACAACAATATGCAGCTCTTCCAGACGCCGAACCACGTGGTCATCCTCAACGAGATGGTGCACGACGCGCGGATCATCCCGCTCGACGGCCGCCCCCACCTGCCGGAGAGCGTGCGGCAGTGGATGGGCGACTCGCGCGGCCGCTGGGAGGGCGACACGCTCGTCGTCGAGACCACCAACCTGACCGAGCTCACCGGCAGCTTCGATCCGTCGGCCATGCAGGCGATCGGCACCGGCCTGACGGTCACCCTGACCGAGCGCTTCACCCGCATCGACGAGGACACGCTGCTCTACGAGTACACGGTCGACGATCCGGCCATCTTCACGCAGCCGTTCACCGTGGCGGTTCCGATGCGGCGCAACGACGAGCCGATTTTCGAGTACGCCTGCCACGAGGGGAACTACGGCCTGCTCAACATCCTGAGCGGCGCCCGTGCCGAGGAGGTCGAGCAGCAGTAGCCCCTCAATCACCGCCCGCGGCTCCGCTTGCCGCTCACCCGACCTTCGCCGGAGGGCCGGCCGTTTGCGTTGCGGATTCGGGTCTACGTTGATACACTTAGGCGATGCAGCGCTTGCGCGAGGAGTGGCCGGTCCTTCTGATCGTGGCGGCCATCGCGGGCGCAGCCTGGATGGCGGCGTGGAACGTTCAGGGCTTCATTGCGGCACAGGTCGCCGCGAGCGAAGCCCGCCTCACCGCCCAGATCGTCGAGACCCGCGAGCAGATCGCCGAGACCCGCGAGCAGATCGCCGAGATTCGCAAGTACATCGTCGATCACTTGGGCGACCACGG
>VXME01000008.1 GCA_009861545.1 Acidobacteriota bacterium
CGGTAGAGGTCGGTCAGCACCGGCCGGCCGGTCTCCAGGTCGACGTGCGTGGCCCAGTTGACGTAGACGTAGGGGTGCGCGGCGATGAGCGAGCAGTCGGTGCGGTCGACGGTGTACAGGAAGCCGTTCTTGTTGGCCTGGATCATCACCTTGCGCATCTCGCCGTCGACCTCGATCTCGGCCAGCACCTGCTCGTCGATGCCGTCCACGTCGTACACGTCGTTGGGGGTGTACTGGTAGTAGCAGTGGATCTCGCCCGTCTTCGGGCGGATGGCGAGCACCGTCGACGCGTAGAGGCTGTCGAGCCCGCCGCGCGTCGCCGGGTCGTAGGGCTCGGCGTTGCCGGTCCCCCAGTAGACGAGGTCGAGCTCGGGATCGTACGAGCCGGTCCGCCACGTGGGCGCCCCGCCGTACAGGTACGCGTCGCTGTCGGCGGGCCACGTCTCGTGGCCGGGCTCGCCGGGGCCGGGAATCGTGTAGCGGCGCCACAGCTTCTCGCCGGTGGCGGGGTCCCAGCCGTCCAGGAAGCCGCGGGTAGTGGACTCGCCGCCGGACATCCCCGAGATGAGGACCCCGTTGGCCACCATCGGGGCGCCGGTCGCGTAGTAGCCCTCCGCCCCGTCGGCGAACTTCTGGTTCCACAGCTCCTCGCCGGTCTCCATGTCGAGGGCGAGCACGTGGTTGTCGACGGTCACCCGGAACAGCCGGCCCTCGTAGATGACCGGGCCGCCCCGGTTGAAGCTGCTGCGCCGCCGCGCCCCCTCCTCGAGGACGACCGGCGTGCGCCAGATCTGGCGGCCCGTCTCCAGGTCGATGGCGAAGGTCCAGCTCCCGTTGATCGCGTAGAGCACGCCGTCGTGGATGGCGGGCGCGGCCAGCTCGCCCGACTGGTTCATCAGGCTCGTGCTCCAGATGGGCACCAGCCGGTGGATGTTGGACTTGTTGATCTCCTCGAGCGGGCTGTAGCTCTTGCGGTCGTAGCCCATGCTGTGGATCAGCACGTCCCCGGGGGTCTGCGCGTCGTTGATCAGATCCTCGTCCGTCTGGGCCAGACCGGGGCTCGACGACACGCCCAGGAGCACCGCGAGCAACGCAGCCGTCTTCTTCATGATTCAGCCTCCAGTGAGCCGTCCGCCCTGCGCTACGCCCGCAACGGCTGGCCTGGGTATCGTCCCGGCCGCCAGGGCAACGCCGGCGCGACCCGCCGCGCACTGCTGCCGGCCATCATACGGGCTCGCGCCGGGACAATCCAGATAGGGTCGGTAGCGGGTCAGCCCTGGGGGCCCGCCTGCGCAAGCACCCATGTCTGCAGGAAGGACAGCCGGCCGTCGCGCACGCACGGCCGCATGCCCGTGGGCGGCCCGCCGCCAAGCTCATGCTCCAGAGCCCGGACGATGGTCCGCCGGGTCGATTCGGGTGTGCGCGTGAGGTCGAGCCACGGATCCAGGGGAACCTCGACGTCGCGCGCGGACCAGTCGGCGACCGGACGCCCGGCGGCGTCCAGCACGTTCCGGAGCTCGCGGGCCGTAAGGGCCCAGGCGTGCGACGGATCCCGCATTCGCTCGAAGGCGTTGTACCGCTCGGCGAGATCCATGTCGTCGGGAGAGAGCAGATCGACGATCGCCAGGGTGCCCGAGGGCCGCGCGACGCGCGCCATCTCCGTGACCTCCGCCGCCGGGTCCGCGAAGTGGTGGAGCCCGAGGCGGCACAGGACGAGGTCGAATTGCCGGTCGGCGAAAGGCAGGCGGGCGGCATCCGCCTGCACGGGTTGCAGGTTGTCCAGCCCTTCCCGCTCGGCCTCGGTCCGCAACGCGTGCAACATCGCCGGCGTCACGTCGACGGCCGCGATGGACCGGACGTGCGGGGCGGCCGCGCGACTCAGATGGCCCGTGCCGGCGGCAACGTCGAGCGTGCGCGTGCCCGGCGTGAGCGGCAGAGACTCGACCACCCAGCGCAGGAGCTCCTTGTGTCCGAGGTTCAGGCCCGCACCCCCGAATCCCGGCGCCTGCCTGGTGAACGCCGACTGCACACGCCGGATCTGGTTCGTCATCTACGATCGAAGCTACCATGACCCGCATGCCCACTTCCAAGGTCACCCCGCTGGCCGAGCTGGCCGCGCTCGTCCCCGACGGGGCATCGGTCGCCCTGGGCGGGAGCTTTCTCCACCGCGGCCCGTTCGCGTTCGTGCGCGAGCTGATCCGGCAGCGCCGGTCGGGGCTGGAGATCGTCAAGCAGTCGCCCGGCTACGACATCGACATCCTGTGCCGGGCCGGCTCGGTGACTCGGGTGCGCGCCGGCATCGTGGCCATGGAGGGCCATCTCGGCCTGGCCCCCGCCTATCGCCGAGCCGTCGAGCGGCGGGAGATCGAGCTGGAGGAGCACGCCTGCATGACCCTCACGGCCGGCCTCCGCGCCGCCGCCTACGGGGTGCCGTTCCAGCCGGTCGGGGGCGTGCACGGCTCGGATCTGCCGGCGCTGAACCGGTGGGCCTCCGTTCCGGACCCGTACGGCTCGGGCGAGCACGTGTGGGTCATCCCGGCGATCCGGCCCGACATCGCCGTCATCCACGTCAACGAGGCGAACGAGCAGGGCGACGCGCGCGTCTACGGCACGTCCCATTGGGACCGCATCCTCAGCCGCGCGGCCAGGCGCGTGTTCGTCGTGGCGGAGACGCTCGCCCCCGTCGCCTCGTTCCAGGAACGCCCCGAGCTCACGCTCATACCCGGGTTCATGGTCGAGGCGGTGGCCGTGGTCCCCCAAGGGGCATGGCCCGGCTCGTGCTGGCCGCTCTACGAAGTGGATTACCCGGCCGTCGAGACGTACATGCAGTCCGAGGGCCTGCCGGAAGCGCACCTAGCGGCGGCGCCCGAGCACGGCGAGCCCGTCCATGCCTGAACGCTGGTCCGCTTTCTCGTACCTCGTCACGAACCTCGCGCGCTTCGTCCGTCCGGACGAGGTGACGTTCAGCGGCGTGAACTCGACGCCGCCCATGCTGGCCTGCCTGCTCGCCAAGCGGGCCTACGACTTCGACTTCGTCTACCTCAACGTGGCCGGCGGCGTGCAGCCCACGCCGTCGTCGATACCCCGCTCGAGCTCTGACCCGGTGCTCGCCGAGGGCTCGACCGCGATCTTCGCCAACGAGGACTTCTACGACCTGTGCACCCGGGGCGGGATGGATCTGTGCTTTCTGGGCGCCGCCCAGGTCGACGGCCTCGGCCGCACGAACGTGTCGGCCATCGGCGACTGGCACGCACCCAAGGTACGGCTGCCGGGGGGCGGAGGCGGCGCGGTGATGCTGCCGACGGCACGTCGCGCCGTTACCTGGCGCACGGAACATTCCACACGCACGCTGGTAGAGAAGCTCGATTTCGTGACCGCGGCGGGCGGCCTGCACGGCGTAGTCACCCCGATCGCCGTATTCGAGAAGCGCGACGGCCGGCTCGCCCTGCGCTCCTGGCATCCGGAAGCCTCGCTCGAAGAGGTGCAACGACGGACCGGCTTCGCATTCGACGCTTCGGGAGCGGCGGCGACGCCGCGGCCTAGCGCGCGCGAGGTCGCCGCGCTCCATGCCCTCGACCCCGACGGGCAGTTCGAGCGCGAGGCGAGCGTGGCCGTGCGGTAGCGGTACGTCACGTCATCGACGATAGTCCCGGACAACACCGGCGCCATGGCCTCGTTCTCGTTGAGTCACCTGCTGCGCGAGCGGATCGGGCTCCATGCGCGGGCTGGACGGACGGCACTGCTCGCCCGGGAGGGCTCGGCCTCGTACGCGGAGCTGGGTGCACGAGTCGACGGCTGCGCCCGCAGGTTCCGAGGCATTCCCCGCGGCGGCCTGGTCGGTGTGCCCGCGGCGCGCTCGGTCGACTCGGTCGCGCTGTTCTTCGGCGTCATGCAGGCGGGCGCCTGCCCCTGCTTCATCGAGCCCGGCCTCACGGCGGCGGCCCTGCTGTCGCGGGCGCACGCCGTCGGCCTGCGCCGGATCGTGCTCGACGACGGGTCGGAGGCCATGGCCCGCGACCTGGAGCACGGCGGCCTGCAGGTGCACCGCGCCCCGGACCTGCTCCGCGAGTCGAGGAAGTCGGAGAGCACGGGGGCCATCCACCGATCGCTCGGCCCCGCCGACCTGGCGATGATGCAGTTCACCTCCGGCAGCACCGGACTGCCGAAGGGCGCCCTGCTCACCCACGGCAACCTGCTGCGGCACGCGGCGGGCATCATCGAGAGGACGCGGCTGACCGCGGCGGATCGTCTGCTGCACGTGATGCCGCTGCACCATACCAACGGCGTCAACAACCAGCTCATCGCACCGTTGCTGGCCGGGGCGACCGTCGTGCTGGCAGAGCGGTTCCGGGCGGAAGACGTCGAGGACCAGATCGCCGCGCACGGCGTCACCTACCTGACCGGCGTGCCGACGATGTACTCGCGGATGCTCCCGCATCTGCGCGACCAGGCGCGGCTGCGCTCGCTGAGGTTCCTCCGTTGCGGGTCGGCGCCCATCACGGTGCGCCTGCACGAGGAGGTCGAAGCCGCCTTCGGCGTGCCGCTGGTCGTGTCCTACGGGTTGTCCGAGGCCACGTGCACCTCGACGATGAACCCGGTCGGGGCGCGGCGCATCGGGACCGTCGGCACCGTCCTGCGCGGTCAGCGGGTCCGGATCTTCACGCCGGGGAGCGACGACCGGGCAGCCCCCGGCGCCGAGGGCGAAATCCGCATCGCGGGTCCCTGCCTGATGCAGGGCTATGCCGGAGAGCAGTCGGAATCGCCGATCCGCGAGGGATGGCTGCCGACGGGCGACCTGGGCCGCTTCGACGGGGACGGCTATCTATCCGTCACCGGCCGTCTCAAGGACCTGATCGTACGCGGCGGCGAGAACCTGTCGCCCCGCGCGATCGAGGACGCGCTCGCGGGTCATCCGGCTGTCGCCGCATGCTGCGTGGTCGGTGGACCGCATCCCGATCTCGGCGAAGTGCCGGTGGCGTTCGTCGTGCGGCGCGACGGCGAAACCGTGGACGCCGCCCAACTCCGCGCGCTGGTCGGCGGGCGCCTGTCGAGAACCCACACACCCGCCGCGGTCCACTTCGTCGAGTCGCTGCCCGTGAACGCGGTGGGCAAGGTCGACCGCAAGGCGTTGCAAGCCCGCAGCACGCAGGATTCAGCGGACGGCAGCGACCGTCCTTCTGATCAGTGACGTGAATGCATCGGTGAGACCGTCCGTGCGGGCCAGGACGACGCCTTCCCGGTCGACGAGCACGTAGGTGGGCAGGTCGCGAACGTACCAACGCCGCGCAAGGTCGCTCGCCGGGCCGGCGTGCCAGTTCGTCCACGGCATCGGCTCGTCCCGCCCGAGCTCGATGACGGCCTGCGGCGCTTCGTCGACGCTGATCCCGAGCAGGGTGAATCGATCCACGGGCAACTCGGCGACCAGCTCGCGCAGCGCCGGCCGCTCGACGGCGCACCGCCGGCACCCGGTCGCCCAGAAGTCGATCAGCAACACCCGGCCGGCGTAGGCCGACAGGCGATCCTCGGACCCGTCCAGCCGCCGGCCGACCATCTCCGACAAGGCGCCCCCGACGGTCGCGTGCCGGATGCCGTGAAGCAGGTCCGCCTCGGCCGCCGCGAGGGTCGGCGGAATGGATGCGAAGGGGCTGCCCGGCTCTTGCGCCGGGGCGAACGACTCCTGCTCCACCCCGGCACTCAGACCGGCCGCCGCCTCCAGCGCGCGCTGCCGCCGCGCTTCGCGGACGCCGGGCTGCGACCAGAAGCCGTTGGCGGACCGCATCAGGCCGACCGCAACGTAGTACCGCGCCAGGGCGCGCACCGCCGGATCGGCAGCGTTCGCCGCCATCCGTTCGAAGAACGCGTCGATCTCCCGCGCCATCGACTGACCGTTCGGCGCGAACGTCCGACCGGCGTCCAACTGCATCATGACGCGCGGCCACTCGTCGAAGCGGGGCGCGTGGGCGGCCAAGGTCCGCGCCCCCACGGCCATGTGCCAGTCCGCGTCCGGTTCGGCGGTCGCGTGCGCCACGAGGAACCCCGCCGCCTCGATCACCCGTTCCTGCGCACCGCCCGCCTCCACGATCGCCGTCGCCGCCGCGATGGCGCGGCGGATTTCCGGACGCTCGGACCACGCATCCTGCCGCCGGCGCCACTTTTGCTCGGCCGGGATGTCCGCGAGGGCGAGCTCCGTTTCGAGAACCGTCCAGGCCCGCCGCCTCTCGAGATACTCCTCCACCACCGCCCAGTCGGGACCGACATCGCCCGGCAGCGGCAGACGCGGCGGCCGGAACGCGAAGTTTCGGCGGCGTGGCGCCGCAATGGCGCCGGCGCCGCCCGTGAGCGGCAGTTGTCGGATGCGGCTCTCCAACCAGTCGCCGGCGGCGACGGGAACCGGATCCGGCGGCGGCGGCGGAACAACAAGGCCCGGCCGCAGGGCGTACAGCGCGATCGCGATCAGCAGCAGCAAGGCCGACCCGGCGCCGACCCAGGCGGCCGGATCGGCGTGCGGTCGCCGGTCGCCACGCGGAATCCGTCGCTGCATGGAGCTCCTAGTAGAAGAGCATCGCGACGACGACGACGAGGATCGCCAGGATGACGAACCACTGCCAGATCTCCTGCTGGTCCTCGGACGGGATGAGCTGGAAGGTGATGGCGCGGTGGGCGTCGATGGCGTTGCGGAGGAAGGGCGCCGCCGACAGGCCGACGTTCTCCAGGACGAACGAGCCGCCCCCGGAGCGCTGGTCGAACATCGCGACCCCTTCCGGGTTGACCCGCGTGCGGATGCCCTCGAGGTCGGCCTCGAGCGTCTCGTCGAAATCGAGACCGCGCACGTAGTCCTGCAGGACGATGTCCACGTCGACGCCCGTCCGGGAGCCGATCACCACCGGGTAGACGTCCAGCCCCCGCCGGCCGAACTCCGAGAGCGCCTGATCGAGGCGGGAGATCTGCTCGTTGTCCGAGGCGAAGTCGCCGTCGGTGAACAGCAGCACGACCCGGTCGGAGCGCTGCGCCGGTTGCCAGTCCTCGTCGCCGCTGTCGAAGCGGTCCTGGTTGTCGAGCGACTGGTACACGTGCTCGAACGCGGCGGCGATGTCGCTGTCCCACGGAAACGCATCGCCCGAGAGCTGCTCCGGCGGCGCGATCTGGCCCAACTGCTCGACGAAGCGCTCGGCGTTCGACGACAGGTGCACCTGCCGGAGCGCGGTGGTGCCGAAGACGAACAGGGCCACCCGATCGCCCGGCGTCAGGATCTCCTCGGTGTACAGGCCGAGCGCCTCGCGCACCGCCAGCTCCAGCCGGGAGGGACCGAGGTCGCGGACCCACATCGAGGCGGACGCGTCGATGATGACGGCTACGTCGACGTCGCCGCGCTTGAAGCTCGACCCGCCGTAGACCCAGAAGGGGCGCGCCGCGGCCAGGCTGAGAATGCTCAGCGCCAGGACGGCCAGGAACCAGAACTTGATGTGTCCGAGGAGCGGGTAGGACGAGCCGTGCGTCCTCGGCGGCCGCAGGCGCAGCCGGAGGAAGAAGATGACGGCGCCGAACAGCAGCAGCAGTCCGGCGATCGGCACGAACGTCAGGTACTCGGGATTCTGAAACTCGACGCTCTCGCGCAACGCGGATTGCAGCTCGTCCATCCCGAACGCCCCCGGCTAGTCCGGCGTCAACCGCGGCGGCGGCGAACCGGCGTTCCTTCGCCCCGCATCTGCTCGAGCTGCGGCGGCTCGGCCTCGCGCAGCGGCTCGAGGGCCCGGCGCACCGCCTCGGGATCGCTCGTCAGGTCGTAGTTCCACTTGAAGTCGAAGCGCCCGGTCGCATCGGCCCGCAACGCCCGCTCGTAGTCGGCGTTCACGTCGTCGAGCACTTCCTCGATGATGGCCGCCTTCTTCAGTTGGCCGTCGGGGTCGTCGTCGGCGATCGCCCGGTAACGCAGCCGCGCGAGCTGGAACTTGGCGCTCGCCAGCAGGTGCGACGCCCGCGGGTCGTCGATCTCGTCGGCCAGATCGCGCACGATCGCCTCGAAATCGCCGGTCAGGTAGTTGTACGACGCCTGCTGCAGGAACGCGTCCCCGAACAGGTAGGCGTCGGAGAACCAGCCGAGGCCCAGGTTCCGGCTGCGCTCGTAGAACCCGGTCACCTCGGCGAGCTGCAGGTCCGCCTGCTCGTAGTCGCCGCGGTCCACCGAATCGCTCAGGGCGTCGAGGTTGGCGTAGAAGCCGCCGAGGCTGCGCGACGGGATCGCCACGAGCGCCAGAAACAGGATCGCCAGGACGAAGCCGATCAGGTATTTGAACGACCGTTCCTTGTCGAGAAGGTCCGTCAGTGCCACGTCTGTATTCCCCCTGTGCAGTGACCGGCGGCCACGCTACGGGCCCGTCCCCCAGAACAGCTCGGCGACGAAGCCGAGCGGAATGCCCACCACCAGCAGCCCCATCGCCAGCAGCAGGAACCGCCCGTAAATCGGCACCTTCAACGCGCGGTGACGCTGCTCCACGCGCACCGCCTCGCGTTCGTCGATCGCCTGGTAGGCCGCGAGCAGGCTGTCTTCGTCGGTCACGTCGAAGTAGTCGCCGCCGTACTCCCGGATCATCTCGATGAGCCGGGGCGTGCTCGGATGCCCGATCATCGCGGTCCGGATGTCGCTCGTGTTGATGTAGATGATGTAGGGCGTGACGTTGCGCTGGCTCAGCGCGGCGAACTCCGCGTCCGGAAACTCGTCGACCGCCGCGTCGGTCACGATGAGCACGGCGCGGTTGACCTGGTCGCCCCCGAGCGCCGCCTCGTCCTGATCGAGCTGCCGGGTGATCGACTGCAGGGGCCGGATGATGTTCGTATCCCCCTCGGCCGGCACGATGCGCACCTTGTCGGGCGGGACGACCATCGCCTTGTCGAGCCGCTGCGTCATCACGTACGGCGCGTCCCACACCTGGAAGTAGTACAACTCGTCGTCCATGACGAAGTCGTCCACCATGTAGGGATAGGTCGAGAAGAGCCACAGCGAAACCCGGTCGTTCTTGCCCTGACGCATGTCGAGGAACCGCAGGTGCGCGTCGCGTGCCACCTCGGCCTTCGACTTGCCGGTGTCGGGGAATTCCCAGGCCATCGAGCCGGAGGTGTCGACCAGATCGACCCGCACGCGCGACTCGATGTAGCCGCTGACCTCCTCGGTCGCGGTCAGGAACGGGTCGGCCGCGGCGAAGAGCATCAGGGCCAGTGCGCCGCCCACGAGCAGCTTCGGCAGCGAGTGGGCCGTCTTGATCCACATGCGCTTCGTGTGCCTGCGCTCGATCACGTGGCCGGAGTGCTGGCGCACGTGCTTCCGCCGGCGGAACATCAGCCGGGCCGCCGAGGCGACCGCCACGACCCCGACGGCGATCGACAGCGCGGTCGCCATCCCGATGTCCCCGTAGCGTACCTGGGCGAACTCCGTCTCCAGCAGCTCGACCAGGCCGGTGTTGAGAAACGCGACGAACTCGGTCCAGGGTTGGAGCATGATTCCCTACCCGTCGAACATGCCCGTGAACGCGCGCCAGAGGCGCACGTGCGGGCGAAGCGCCGCCAGCGCGTCCTCCAGCAGTTGGGCCTCTTCCTTGGGGTTCGCGATGGTCGACGCGTCGCCCTGCTCGAGCCCCGCGTGGTGCTCGGCGAGTCGCGCCGCGAGCGTCGCCAGCGCCGTCTTGCGTCCGCCGTCGTCGAGTCCTTCGATGTGCTGCCGAATGTCCTTCGGCGTGTCGCCGCTGCGCAGGGCCGGCAACTCGGCCTGCAGATACTCCCGCGTGGAGATGACCAGATCCTGCTTGAGCTCGCCGAGGGCGCCGTTGCCCTCGGCCGCCCCGAGCGTCCGCACGTGGCCCTGCAGGGTCCGGCGCGCCTCCCAGATGGACGGCGGGGCGGGAATCTGCGCCTCCAGCCGCTCGATCTCCTCGAGCTCGCGGGCCACCTCGGTGGGAATCACTTCCTTCTTGCGCCACTGCCGCACGAGGAACACCAGCCACACCAGCAGCGGCAGCGGGGCCACGGTCCAGGCCGCCGTGCTGAAGAGCGCGGCGCGACCGCCGAACTCGCCGAGCTCGATCGTGTCCCGGATGTCGAGCACCGGCACGTCGGTCATCGTCGAGACGTAGCGCACCAGCCCCTGCCCGCCGTCGACCTGCTGGATCTCCGCGTCCTCGATGTCCTCGCCGAGGTCGCGGATCAGGTAATAGAAGGCGAAGGACGGGACCAGGTAGACGGCCTTCTCCGGCGCGATGATGCGCAGCCCGTACTCGAAGTCCCAGATGTGCTCGTCCTCGATCCGCCGCTTCACCACGTCGAGCGAAACCGCTTCGAAGGGATGTACCGGCAGGTTCTCCGGCACCATCCGATCCTCGAGGATGATGATCTCGCGCCCCTCCGAGATGAGATCCGGGAAGCGCAGGCGGTAGGTCTGCGAGATGACGTCCCCGGTCTTGACGACGGTCGGCTCGAGCTCCAGGGTCTCGACCATGATCGGCGACTGCGCCGCCGCGGAACCGGCAACCACCAGGGACACGACGAACGTCACGACGGCGAGGCGTCTCACCATGCTTCCTTCCGTTTCGGCTAGCGGGCGGTGCGCGCGATCAGGAACTCCGCCAGGGCGTCGGCGTGGTTCCGGGGCGTCAGCACGACCGAATCGACCCCGCTCTTGTGCTTCAGCATGTACTGGAGCTCCGACATCCGCTCGTCGATCGTGCGCCGGATGGCGCTCGCCTTGCGCGCGGAGATGACGGTCTGCCGGTCGGTCTCCATGTCGTTGATCCGGATGTAGCCGAGACTGCTCCTGACCTGGAATTCCTCGGGATCGTCCAGGATGAGCATCATCATATCGTGCTTCGCGGCCAGCGTGCCCAGCAGCTTGAAATCGAGCGACGCGCGGTCGTTGACGAAATCGACCGCGTCGGAGATCAGGATGAGCGTGTGGCGGTTCTTCAGCCGCGACGCGATGAACCGGAACGGGACCGTGAAGTTCGCGGCGCGCTTCTCCGGGAACTGCCGCTGCAGCTCGATCTTGTCGAAGATCTGCTTGGCGATGTAGAAGACCTGGGGGTTGCCGAGCTTCGGCTTGACGAACGTCTCGATGCGATCCGAAAAGCCCAGCAGGCCCACCGGATCGCGGACGTTGGCCCGGGTGAGTCCGATGTTGCCGATCAGGTCCAGCATCAGCATGGCCTTGCTCGACGCCTGCGAGAGCTGGAACAGGATCGACGACGACAGGTCGACGACGAACACCGTGCGGAGCTCCTTCGGCTCCATCCGCTCGATGCGGAACAGCTTCTCCGGATAGGTCCGCAGGCTGAGCACCCAAGCGATGTCCTTGAGCGGCTGGCCCGGCCGCCACTGATCGACGCCGACGATGTCGTAGCCGGCGCCCTTGAACCCGCTCTTGTGATCGCCGTAGTGGATCGAGGTGGACTTCTTGCGCGTCTTGATTCCGTGCTTGATGTTGCGGAACCGCGCAAAGACCTCCTCTATTTCCACGGGGGGATCTCCATGTCCGCCACGATCTGGCGGAGCAGGTCCTCCTTGTTGACCGAGAACTCCATCCCCTCGCGCAGCACCAGGCGGTGCGCGAGCACCGGCTCGGCCACCGCCTTGATGTGGTCCGGCGTGATCACGGAGTCGCCATTGAAGAACGCGAACGTGCGCGCGACCGCCTCGAGGTGAAAGTGGACGCGGGGCGAGATGCCGACCCGGATGTACTCCTTGACGGTGCGGGCGGCGCGCCCCTGGACCCGGTGCGGCCGCGTGTTGCGGATCAGCCGTACCTTGTACTGCTGGCCGTAGTCCGACATCTTCACCGTGTCGAAGATGTGCTGCGCGATGTCGAGCACCTCGTGGAGGTTGGTCAGCTTGTCGACGTGCTTGCCGACGACGTTGCCGGAAGTGATGTTCAGCTCGTCGTCCTCGCTCTCCGGATCCATCATGTTGATCGAGAGCGTGGTCCGGTCGAGCTGGGCGACGGGATTGGCGAACGTCCCTTCCTCCTCGCCGAAGATGTTCTCGGTGCAGATCACCATGAAGAACCGGGGGCCGTCGATGTCGTTGTAGTCGCACGACAGCGGAAAGAGCGGCAGCATCTTCCCTTCGGCCATGTCGCCGTAGTCGGAGTTCAGCGTCGCCGAGCTCTCCTCCATCCCCTCGAGCACCGCCGCCTTGGTCTTGCCCGACAGCCGGTTGTCCTCGTCGATGAGGACGATGTGGGCCATCAGCTTGCCCGGCTTGAAGTGGATCTTGCGGCTGCCGTCGACCTCTTCGACGATGGTCTCGTAGCCGAGGATGTCCTCCGGCATGTAGGTGGGCAGGCCCTGGATGCGCTCGAACCTGGCGTCGATCGCCATCGCGCAGGCGCTGACCAGGTCGGTCTTGCCGGTGCCGGTCGGCCCGCGGAACATGATGTGGGGCTGGCGCAGCTTCTTCCCCTGGCTCAGCTTGTCGGTGTACGGCAGGAGCGTGAAGAACGCCCACGAGAGGATCCGCGCCGCGTCGTCGAGTCCGTACAGCCACTTGGTGGACTCGCTCTGGAAGCGCTGCACGACCTCGTTGGCGCGATCTCGATCAATCGTCGGTCTGGTCTCGACAGTCATCGCTCGTACGAGCCGCCTTTCACCCGGAGGGAAACGGCGCACCGGCTCGCCCTGCGGCCGGTGCGGCCCGGAAAAGGCGCAAGCATATCAGTGTCGCCGCCGCGGCGCTACCGGACTTGGCATCCGGCCGGCGGAGTGCCAACATGGATCGTTTGCCCGACGCCCGCCGGAGTCGGGCACGGGACGGCGGAACCCGGAGGAACGGAACGATGCCACTGCTGACGGCCGAGGACTACAAGAACAGCCTGCGCGACGGACGGACGGTCTACTACCGGGGCCGGCGCGTGGAAGACGTCACGACGCACCCCGTCATCGGCCGCGCCGTCGACCACGCCGCCATCGACTACCGCATGGCCCACGACGCCTCCGATCGTCCCCTCGCCGTGGTCGACGGACCCAACGGCCCCTGCTCGCGCTACTACGCGATCCCCCGCACGCCGGAGGATCTGCTGCAGCGGAGCGCGCTCATCGAGCGCTCCACCGCCCTCGGCGGCACGCTGGTAGTCCTGATCAAGGAGATCGGCACCGACGCGCTGCTCGCCCTGCGCCTGATCGCCGGGCACCTCGACCGCACGAAGAAGACCAGCTACCTGAAGCGCGTCGAGGCGTTCCATGCCCACTGCCGCGACCGCGACCTGGCCGTCGCGGTCGCCCAGACCGACGTGAAGGGCGACCGGAGCAAGGGGCCGACCGGACAGGATCACCCCGACTACTACGTGCGGGTGGTGGCGCAGGACGCCGACGGCGTGACGCTGCGCGGCGCCAAGGTGCACACGTCGGTGTCGACCAACGCCCACGAGATCATCGTGCTGCCGACCCGCAACCTGTCCTCCGGCGAGGAGGCCTACGCGGTCGCGTGCGCCGTGCCCGCCAACGCGCCGGGCCTGACGATGCTCGCCAGCGGCTACGGCCGGTCCGGGCACGCCTTCGAGCACCCGATCAGCGCGAAGCACAAGATGATGGAGACGCTGACCGTTTTCGACGACGTGAAGGTGCCCTGGGACCGGGTGTTCCTGAACGGCGAGGTGGACATGGCGGGGCCTCTCGCCAAGACCTTCGTCGAGTTCCACCGCTTCACGGCGGTGAGCTACAAGCTGCCGCTCGTCGATCTGTTCGTCGGCGCCTCGCACCTGATGGCGGAGTACAACGGCATCCTGCGCGCGGGACACGTCCGGGACAAGCTGGCGAAGCTCATCAGCTACGCGCAGATCTGCCGCGGCATGACCCGCGAGGCGGCGCGCGAGGCGAGCGTCGTGGACGGGGTGGCCGTGCCCAACGCCGAGCTCATCAACATCGCCAAGCTGCATTTCGCGACCAACTACCACCAGGCGCTGGCGTGGGTGCAGGACATTGCGGGGGGCCTGCTGGCGACCGGACCGAGCGCGGAGGACCTGGATGATCCGAAGCTCGGCGCGCTGATCGACAAGTACCTGGGCGCGGCGGCGGCCCCCCCCCCCCCCCCCCCGGGGCGGGAATAAAAAAAAATAGGGGAAAACCCCCCCCCCCAAGGCGGGGGCCCCCCGGGGGGGGGGGGGGGCCGGCGGGCCCCCGGACCGCGGGCTGATGACCTGGATGACCCCGCGCGCGGCGCGCGCCCCCGCCCGCCCGGCGGCGCGCCCGGCGCGCGGCCCCGCGACCGCCTGCGGCTGATGAACCTGATAGCGGAGATCACCGCCACCGACTTCGGCGGCTACCAGGCGGTGCTGGCGGTGCACGCCGAGGGGAGCATCGAGGCCGAGAAGATGACCATCTGGCGCCAGCACGACGTCAAGCCGAGCGTGCGCTACGCGAAGCGGTTGGCGGGGATCGACGCCTGATCAGGTCCGCATGACGCGGAACGCGAGCGGAGGGGCCGGCTTCTCCGCCTCGGCGAGCGCCTCGGCGATCAGGTGGTGCTGCGGCGACAGGTGGCAGACGGGATCGGTGGCGGTGGCGTCGCCGGTCATCAGGTAGGCCTGGCAGCGGCAGCCGCCGAAGTCGATTTCGCGGCGGTCGCAACTCCGGCACGGCTCGGGCAACCAGTCGGTCCCGCGGAACCGCTGGAAGACGTCCGAGGTGAACCAGATGTCCTCGAGCGACGAGTCCCGCACGTTCGGGAACTCCAGGCCCGGGATCTCGCGCGCGGTCTGACACGGCAGGGCCGCGCCATCCGGCGCCACCGCCATGAAGACCATGCCCCAGCCGTGCAGGCACGCCTTCGGAAACTCCTCGAAGTAGTCGGGCAGCACGTGCACGACGTCCAGCCTGCCGGTGCTCGCGGCCAGCTTCTCGTCCACGACACGCTGGGCGCGCTCGACCTGCGCCCGCGTGGGCATCAGCGCCGCGCGGTTGCGGAACGCCCAGCCGGTGTACTGCGTGTTGGCCAGTTCCAGCCGATCGACGCCCCATGCGAAGGCCGTGTCGATGACCTCGCCGATCCGATCCAGATTGTGCCGATGCAGCACGACGTTGAGGGTCACGGGGAATCCGATCCGCTTGGCGGTCAGCACCGCCTCGCGCTTGCGGTCGAAGGACGGCGCGGCGGCCAGCCGGTCGTTCGCCTCCGGATCGGTATCGAGCAGGCTCACCTGCAGGTGGTCGAGCCCCGCCTCGCGCAGGCGCTCGATCATCTTCTCGTCGGCTACCGTGGCCCCGGTGCTCAGGTTCGAGTACAGCTCGCAGTCGCGCGCCGCGCGGCACAGGTCGAGAATGTCGCGGCGGACCAGCGGCTCGCCGCCGGAGAGATGAAGCTGCGCGACGCCCAGCTCCGCCGCCTGCTCGAACACCCGCACCCAGGTGGCGGTGTCCAGCTCGCTCTTGTAGCGCGCGAGCTCCAGCGGATTGCTGCAGTACGGGCACTGCAACGGGCAGCGGTAGGTGATCTCGGCCAGCAGCGCGCGCGGCCGGGGCAGCTCAGTCGGCGCCGGCGTCATGGATCAGTCCTCTCTCTGCGAGCGCGCCGAGAAACTCCCGCACGTCGTCCTCGGGCTCGGCCCCGGGAAACGCTTCCTTCAGCGCCGCCACGACTTCCTCCAGCGACCTTCCGTCGCACAGCTTGACGATGGCGGTGCTGGGTTCGTTGAGCAGCATCATCCCTTCGGGGAAGACGAGCTGGTGCTCCTTGCGCACCTTGTCCCAGCGGTAGCGGGCGTGGGGCGCCAGCAGCGGACGGCGGATGCCGCCCTCCTTCGTCATCCCGCCGCCCCGTCGGTCGGCGTCACGCACTGATGATAGATGGCGTCGAGCTGCGCCCACAGCAGATCGCACTTGAAGCGCAGCGCCGCCGCGGCCCGTTCCTGCTCCGGGCGCGTGACGCAGTGGTCCAGGACGATGCCCAGGCCATGGTCGGTGTCGCGCGGCGCCTGCGTGAGACGCGAACGGAAGTACGCCAGCGCCTCGGGGTCGATCCAGGTGTAGTGCTTCTCGAACGCAGCCAGCCGGGTCGCCATCAGGTTCGGGGAGAACAGCTCCGTGAGCGACGAGGCGACCCCCTCGACCCACGGGCGCGTCTCGACGAACTTGACGTAGGCGTCGACGGCGTAGCGCACGCCGGGCAGCAGGCGGCGATCGTCCTCGAGCTCCTCGGGCGCGACGCCGGTGGCGGCGGCCAGCCTGAGCCACTTGTCGATGCCCCCGGGGCCGCTCTCCGTGCCGTCGTGATCGTGGATCCGCTGGATCCACTTCTGCCGGATGCCGCGATCGGGGCACCGCGACAGCAGGACGGCGTCCTTGATCGGAATGTTCTTCTGGTAGTAGAAGCGGTTGGCGACCCAGAGCTGAAGCTGCTCCCGGCTCAGCCGGCCGTCGTTCATCAGCCGGTGGAACGGGTGCTTGTCATGGTAGCGGGCCTGCCCGATCGCCCGGAGCTTCTCGGTGAACTCATCCCGTGACCACGGTTTCATTGGCGCTCCCTACCGATCCGCGGCGGCCCCTGACGCCGCCCGCGGCCGCTCCCTGACTCCTCAGAGATCGAAGACGTCCCCGTCCGCGCCGACCCGGACCCCGGCCGCGTCGACGCGGCGGCGCTGGGGGCTCGAGTCGTTCAGCATCGGGTTGGTGTTGTTGATGTGCACGTAGACGCGGTGGCGAACCGGCAGACCGCCGATCCAGTCGAGGCTGCCGCCGTCGCCGTCGACCGGAAGATGCCCCATCTCGCGCGCGGTGATGTCGGTGATGCCGGTCGTGCGCGGCTCGTCGTCCGACCAGAAGGTGCCGTCCATCAGGAGGGCGTCCGCGCCTTCCACCGCCGTGCGCAAGGCGTCGTTGACGACCGGCAGACCGGGCGCGTAGACGAGCCGCGCCCCGCGCGCGACATCGGTGATCTCGAGTCCGATCACGGATCCGACGGCGTCGGCGGCCTCCGTGCCGACGACGAAACGCGGCACGTCGCGTCCCACCTCGAACGCCCGCAGCCGGAGTCCGCTCGGGACGCCGTCCGCGCCCGCCGGCAGCTCGGTCGGCTCATCGAGGGGCAGGTCGATCCAGGGTCGCGGGGCGAAGTGCGACAGCACCGGCGCCACCGGAAAATGTTCGGTGAGCCACTCGCGGACGAGCGGCGTCGATACGACAGGGAACGAGCAGCCCTCGCGAATGAGCAGGAGCCCCGACATGTGGTCGAGCTCGGCGTCCGTCAGCACGCAGCCCGCAATGGCCGTCGCGCGCCCGCCGCCGCCGGCCGGCGTCAACTCGGGCGTCGCCTGGATCTGCTGTCGGATGTCCGGAGAAACGTTGAGGAGGAACCACCGAACGCCGTCGACGGTAATCGCGAGGGAAGATTGGGTGCGTGCGGAGATCTCGGGAGACCCCGCACGCACTCCAGAACAATTCGGGCACCGGCAATTCCATTGCGGCAGTCCGCCGCCGGCCGCCGAGCCCAGGATCCGAACGCGCACAGCGAACGACCCTGTCGATCCCGCCTAGCGGCTGTTGACGTAGAAGGTGACTTCCATCGACAGCGAGATCGCCTTGAACTCAGGCTTCGTCCAGGTCATCTTGGCTACTCCTTGGTAGTTCCGAAGAAAACGCCGTGAACTTCGAAAGGCGGAGCATACCATTCTCGTCGAGAGTGCGCAAGGGGCGGCGTGGGTTTTTCGATCTCGGGGTCGAGCAGCGGGCGCCAGGCTGCCGCCGCACCCGAACGCGGGCGCTTGCGTCAAACGCGCAGCGTCCGCCAGCGCCCGCTGCGGAAGAGCCGCTGCATCAGCAGCACCTGCACGGCCGGCGCCGCCACCCACGCGAGCAGCGCGCCCTCCGGCTCCCAGCCGAGCCCGACCAGCAGGGTCAGCGTGAGCGCCAGCAGGACGCCCCACTGCGTCACGACGGTGTAGCGGAAGATCGGCTTCGTGTCGCCCGCCCCGGTCAACGCTCCCTGCGTGCCGATGCTGAGCGAGCTGAAGAACTGCGCCACCGCGAACCAGCGCAGCACCGTGGCGCCGAGCGCCGCGACTTCCGGGTCGACGATGAACAGCGCGGCAATCGGCTCGGCGAGCACGAACGTCGCCGCCACCACGCCTGCCATGATCAGGCCGAGCAGCAGCACGGCACGCTGGCCGATGGACTGCGCGAGGTCGAACCGCCGCGCACCGACCGCCTGGCCGACCAGTGTCGCGGCGGCCACCTGAAAGGCCAACGCGGGAAGCACGCTGACCAGGCGCACCTGCAGGCCGACACCCACGGCGGCGTGCAGCGACGCGCCGAGCGGCACGACGCCGAGCAGGCCCAGATAGACGAGCCGCGCGCCGTTGCGGGCGATGGCGGCGAGGGCCGGCGACGTTCCGATGCGCAGGATGCGCCGCACCAGACCCCAGTCGACGCCTCCCCAGGGCCGCACCCGCAGGCGCGCGTGCCGGGTGCCGCGCACCAGCAGCACCAGGTAGGCCGCCGCCCCGAGGCCGCGCGCCGCCACCGTGCCGATCGCCGCCCCCGCCACGCCGTAGGCGGGCACCGCGCCGGCGCCGAAGACGAAGACGTAGTTGAGTCCGATGTTCAGCCCGCTGACCACCGCGGCGAGCTTCAGCGGCGTCAACGTGTCGCCGGTCCCCCGGAAGACCGCCGCGGCCACGACGCTCGTCCACAGAAAGAGCGTGCCGAGAAAGTAGATGTGCAGGTAGGGGACGCCGTGCGCCAGCGTCTCGGCGCTCGCCTGCAACGCCACCAGCAACGGCCGGCTCGCCAGGTAGCCGACCAGCGTGGTCGGCACGCCGAGCAGGACGACGAGGCGAAAGCTCTGCCGGACCGCACCGTCGACCTGCGCGCGGTTGCCGGCGCCCACGCCCTGGCTGACCAGCGTGATCACGCCGGTCGCCACCGCCAGCGCCGCCGATTCGAGCAGGAAGGTGACCTGCCGGTTCAGACCGATGGCCGCCGTCGCCTCGCTCCCGAGCCCGCGGACCATCAGGAAGTCGGCCGTACCCAGGCTCAGCTCGAGGACGCTGTAGACGAGGGTGGGCCAGGCGAGCGCCCAGATGCGGCGGTACGAGCCGCGGTCGGCGGATTCACTCATACACTTTGGTCGCGTTCCTGTTGCGGGGGGACAATACCAGGATCCGCGTGATCTCCGCCCGTGACATGCACCGTACGGAGAGAGCCCGATATGACCAACACGCGTGAACGGCCTGCCCGGTCTCGAAACGAGCGCTTCGAGACCGGGAGAGCCGACCGCAGGCCGTCTCCGCTCGCGCAGGAGGGTGCACGCCGAGCGGCCGGGAACCTCGATGCCGCGGTCTCGACGCTGGCCGCGCTCGTCGCCTTTCCGACGGTGGCCGCCCCGCCGGCGCCGAACGTGCAACTGGCGGCGTTCCGGCGCCTGAAGGAGTACCTGTCGCGCCTTTCCGACGACTGGGACTTCGACGTCGAGGACCACGGGGCGGCCGTCGTGATCGGCCTTGGACGGGCGCAGGACCGCCTGGGAATCCTGACCCACGGGGACGTGCAGCCCGCGGACCGCGAGCGGTGGCGCGGCGACCCGTTCAGTCTGGATGCGACGAGCGAGCCGGGGCGGCTCATCGGCCGCGGCGTCGAGGACGACAAGGCGTCGATCTCCACCGCGCTCCATGCCATGCGCACGGTCAGCCGCATCGGTGTCCCGTTGCGGCGGCGGATCGAGCTCATCGTCTCGATGACGGAGGAATCGGACTGGACCCCGTTCCGGGAGTTCGTCCGCGGCTGGGACCCGCCGGCGCTCAACGTGGCCCTCGACGCCAAGTACCCCGTCGTGACCGCGGAGAAGGGAACGGGCGGCATCTTCCTGACGGTGCCGCCGGACCCGCCCGTCCGACCCCGGCCGGCTCGGCGCGGGGCCCGTCTCGTGTCGTTCACCGGCGGCGAGGCGCGGACCCGGGTTCCCGCCGCGGCGGTGGCGGTCATCGAGAACGCGGGATTGGAACTGGCGGCAGAGTTGCGCGCCGCCGCGGATCCGTCATGCGGCGTGACCTTCGCACTGGAATCGGAAGGCGACGTGCTCACGGTGCGGGCGCGCGGCGCGGCCGCCCACTCGTCCACGCCCTGGGAGGGCCGCAACGCCGTCACGCACCTGGCGGCGCTGCTGGCGCGCCGCGACTGGCCGCCGACGCCCGCGAGCCGCATGCTGCAACTCGTCGTCGACCTGGTCGGCACCGGCGACCTCGCCGAGCGCTTCGGCGACCTGGCCTGCGCGCATCCCTTCATGGGACCCCTCACCCTCGTCCTGACCCGCCTCTATCCCTGCGACGACGGGGGCATCGAGGCGTGCCTCAACCTCCGCTGCCCGGCCGGGCGCAGCCGGGAGCAGGTGGAGGTGCAGGTCCGCGAGGCGGTCGAGGCCTGGACGGCGCGGCGCGGACGCGCGGCGCCCGGCTGGCGGCTGACGATGGGGGACCCGTACTACCTGGAATCGGCGCCCCACGTTCCCGTGCTGGTCGACGTCTACCGCCACTACACGGGGCAGCACGACGCGGGCCCCGTCGCGGTGGGCGGCGGCACGCAGGCGCGCCTGCTGCCCAACGGAGTCAACTTCGGACCCTCGATGCCCGGTGCGGCCTACACCGGGCACAGCGACCACGAGTTCGTGACGGTCGAGCAGCTCCGGCTGAACCTGATGATGCAGGCGGCGATGCTGGTGGAGCTGGCCGCCGGGTGACGGACCCTACTGCTTCCTCGCGGTCCAGTCCCCGGAACCGTACCAGACGAAGTGGCCCTCGTCGCCGGCGATGGTGGCGCCGTCGATCTCGCCCGAGAGGTTGATCGGCATGTCGCCGTCGAGGTCCGGCACGATGAACACGAACGCGATCGTGTTGCCGTCGACGGAGCCCTCGACGGGCAGGGTGCCCTCGCCATCGTGCATGTCGATCTCGCCGCCGAGCGTGGCGCCGTTCTGCTCGAACGTGACCGTCCAGGTCTGCTCGCCGGTTTGCGTGTCGAGATCGATCTGCCAGATGCCGCTCACGTCGGACTGCGCGTGGACGCCGGCGCCGTAGAGAGCGGCGGCCAGCGCGACGGCGGTGATTCCCAGGATGGCTGTCATTCGCGTGCGTCTCGTCATCATCACTCCTGTCCGCTCGTGGGCTCGCCAATTCTACGGCACCGGCCGCGCGACACGAACCGGACGCCGGCCACGCCGCCGAATCGGCAGTCCGGGCGACCGGAACAGCGGGGACGCGAGTAGAATGTGTGGCCGGCCGGCTCGGGCGACGAACGCGGCCCCCGCCGGCGTGGCAGTTCGCAGCGGCGGGAACCAGACCGCGACGCCCCCGGGCGTCGAGACGAGAGGAGCGCCCGAATGACTGACGCGACCGCAGGCTCTGCCGATTCCGCGCCGAACCGCTGGCTTCCCCTCATCGGCGGCGTGCTGATGAACCTGGCCCTCGGCGTGATCTACGCCTGGAGCGTCTTCGTGGCGCCGTTCGACGCCGACTTCGGTTGGACGCGCACCGAGGTCTCGGTGGTCTTCACCATCGCCATCCTCTCGGTCGGCTCCTGGTTCGTGGTCGCCGGCTTCCTGCAAGACCGCTTCGGACCGCAGAAGGTCGCCGCGTTCGGCGGCGTCCTCTACGCGCTCGGCTTCTTCCTGGCCAGCCAGACCGAGTCGCTCATCTGGCTCTACGTCACCTTCGGCGCCATCGCCGGCGCCGGCAACGGCTTCGGCTACGCGATCCCCATCCCGGTCTGCTCGAAGTGGTTCCCCGACCGGCGCGGCCTTGCGGTCGGCCTCGTCGTCGGAGGCTACGGCGCCGGTTCCGGCATCTACGGGCCGCTCGCGCGCGAGTGGCTGATCCCGACCTACGGCTGGCAGGGAACGATGCAGATCTCCGCGGTCATCTTCCTGGTGATGACGCTGGTCGCGGCTTATCTGCTGAAGAACCCGCCAGCAGGCTACCGGCCTCCGACCCCGGCGGCGGCGCCTGCCGCGGGCGGCGCGCCGAAAGCGGCTGCACCGGCAACGGCGCGCGACTTCTCCACCGCGGAGATGGTCCGCACGCCGACCTTCTATTTCCTCTGGGTCGCCTACTGCCTGGGCGCGGCGGCCGGCCTGATGGTGATCAGCCAGCTCGTCCCGGTGGGCGCCGCGGCGGGCCTGGGCGCGGCGGCGGCCCTGGGGCTGACGATCGGCGCCATCGGCAACACCGGCGGCCGGGTGCTCTCGGGCTGGATGTCCGACACGTTCGGCCGGCTCAACACGCTGCGGATCATGGTGCTGCTCTCGGCCGCGGCGCTCCCGCTCTTCCCGCTCTTCGCGGGACAGGTAATCCTGTTCTACCTGTTGCTGGTCGTCATCTACTACTGCTACGGCACGCTGCTGTCGGTCTTCGCCTCCACCTGCGCCGATTTCTACGGCACGAAGCACATGGGGGTGAATTACGGCCTGCTGTTCTCCGCGTGGGGCGTCGCCGGCATCGTCGGGCCGGTGATTGCGGGCCGCGTCTTCGACGCGTCCGGCGACTACGAGCTGGCCTTCTACCTGGCGGCGGGGCTGTCGGTGGTCGCGCTCGGCGCGCTCCTGCTGGCGAAGCAGCCGCAGGCGCCGGCGCAGGCTTCCTGAGCGGAATCGGACGAGCCCATGCCTGAGCCATCGAACAGCAGCACCAGCGGCATCGTCGCCGTCGTCGGCGATCTCGGGGATCGCCTCTGCCGGTTCACGCAGCGCTGGATTCCCGACTCGTGGGTCGTCTGCATGCTCCTGACCGTGGCGGCGCTCCTGCTGGCCATGTTCGGCGCCGGCGCGAGCCTGAACGAGTCGGTCCTCGCCTGGGGCGACGGCATGTGGGCGCTGCTCGAGCTGGGGATGCAGTTCTCGATCGCCATGATCGCGGCGCACGCCTGCGTCTCGTCCCGCCCGGTCTACCGCTTCCTCGACTGGCTGGCCGGCCTGCCGGATAGCAACAAGCCGGTGCAGGCCATCGCCCTCATCGGCGCCTACGCGCTGGTCACCGGCTATCTGAACTGGGCGCTCAGCGTGGTGGCCTCGGCGCTCTTCGTGCCGTTCGTCGCGCGGCGCAATCCGAAGGCCGACATCCGGGTGATCATCGCCGCCGCCTACCTCGGGATCTGCACCATCTGGCACGGCGGCCTGTCGGGGTCGGCGCCCCTCATTCTCGCCACCCCCGGCAATCCGCTGCTCGCGCCGGCGAGCGGCGAGCCGGTCATCGACCGCGTGATCCCGGTCACCGAGACGCTGTTCATTCCGTTCAATCTCGTCTTCATCGCCATTCTGGGAGCGGTCGCCCTGGCGATGGTGATGCTGCTCCACCCGCGGCAGAACGTCCAGACGCTGACGTCCGAGCAGATCGACCGGATGATGCCGACGCTCCCCGACGACCAGACGCCGGAGACGCCGGCCGCGCGCATGGAGGCGTCCCGCGGCTGGATAATCCTGGCCGCAATCCTGATCGGGTATCCCCTCGGCTACTCGATGGTCACCCGCGGCTTCGGCGCCACCTGGACCATCAACGCGTACAACGCCGTCTTCCTGGTGGCGGCACTGCTGCTCCAGGGCCGGCCCGCCAACCTCGTGCGCGCGTTCGCCAACGGCGCCCGGACCGCCTCCGGCGTCATCCTGCAGTTCCCCTTCTACGCGGGCATCTTCGGCGTCATCAACAACACCGGCCTCGGCGCCTGGCTCGGCGAGCTGTTCGTCACGTTCGCCACCACCGAGACCTACCCGCTGGTGGTCTACTTCTACTCCGGCTTCGTGAACCTCTTCGTGCCGTCCGGCGGCTCCAAGTGGCTGATCGAGGCGCCCTACCTGCTGCCGGCCGCGCGGGAGCTCGGCGTATCCGCCACCACCACCGTGCTCGCCTACGCCTACGGCGACGCGACGACCAACTTCATCCAGCCCTTCTGGGCGATACCGATCCTGACCGTCACGCGGCTGAAGTTCGGCGACGTGCTCGGCTACACCGGGATCGTGGCGGTGGTCTGCGTGCTGATCAGCGTGATCGCGATGCTGATCATCCCGACGGACCTGTGAGGATCTCAACCATCAGACGGCAACCCGGAGACCCACGGTGCAAGGGAACATGATGGATGATCCCTACGAAGTCCTGGGACTGAAGCACGGTGCAACCACTGCGCAAGTCAAGGCGCGGTACCGCCAACTGGCAAAGGTACACCACCCGGACAAGAACCGAGGAGATCCTACTGCTGAGTGGGTATTCAAGAGGATTCAGGCTGCATACGACGTGCTTCAGCGTGAACCGAAACCGGCACCGGCAAGGCCAGAGCAGCCACGACCGCGAGCGACGGCACCACCACGGCGAGAAACGACGCAATCGAAACCGGACGAACCGATCGTCGGCGTCGATGCGGAGCACCCCTTGTCTACTGCGCTGGCCTATTCGCTCGGTCTTCCATCCGCCGTAGTTGTCATCCTCTCCATCGAACGAGCCCACTTTCCAGATCTCGCTCTTGCGTGGTTGCTTTTCTTCGGCATGGTGCATGCGGAATGAGGTGGCCCGCAGCACCCAGGGACTGGTTATTCTGGTTAGGCGTGCTCGCCTTGATAGGATATGCTTGCGTAGTAGGTTGGTGATGAACGAAATTGAAGGTAAGACGATCATTGGAACTTTCGGCGAATTGTTGGTCCAACGTCTTCGTTTGCGGGGTGATTCGTCAATAGATACGGGCATGGAATGGGCCCGGAGCGTGGAAGGTCGGGCGACGCGGAGGTTTCCTTTGGCTGGCGTCGCGTCTTGCGCGGGGTCCGTGGTGGCTGCGCTGTTACCCACGCCGTAGCCGGAAGCCGAGGACGGAGTACGTGCGTCGGCTACTCCGAGGGCACGGAGGGTAGAGTCTGTTGG
>VXME01000009.1 GCA_009861545.1 Acidobacteriota bacterium
CGTGGACTGGCGACCCGTTTCGTGCCGCAAACGTCCTGCGGCGCAGACTCCTAGCAGGGAGAATCCGATCATGGAGCAGGGGTCGACCGCGAGACGGGTGGCAGGCAGGCGCGCGGCCGGCGCGCTGGTGGTTGTTTCGCTCGTTCTCGCGGCCGGCGCCGCTTTCGCGCAGCCCGGCGTCATCTCGCGCCAGGAGGCGCTGAACGCGGTCTTCGCGGGCGCGACCATACGCGGGGACCGCGTCTACCTGACGGAGGAGCAGGCCGAGCGGATAGCCGAGATCTCGCGCGAGGACGTGCGGACCCGCATCTATGCGCGCTACGTCGCGCGGCGCGACGGCGTCGTCGTCGGCAGGGCGTACGTCGACACGCACGTGGTGCGGACCAAGCGCGAGAGCCTGCTCATCTCGCTCGAGCCGGACGGGCGGGTGCGCCGCATCGACGTGACCGCCTTCCTCGAGCCCCCGGAGTACGTCCCCTCCGATCGGTGGAGGCGGCAGTACTACGAGCGGCCGCTCGGCGACGACATCGCGATCCACCGTGCGATACGTCCCATCGCGGGGGGGACGCTGACGACCCACGCGGTCAATGCGGCGGTACGCCGCGTGCTGGCCCTCGATCAGGTGGTGGAAGGGCGTCGGCCGGGGGGTGAAGGGCGCGGCGTGCAATGACCTGGTGGGAGCGCTGGGGCTTCAACGCCTTCCACGTCGTCGTCGCGGTGACCGGGACCGTCTATCTGTACATGAAGTACGCGATGACCACCGACGACCCGTTCGCGATCGTCAACCATCCGTGGCAGCCCACGATGCTGTCGGCCCACGTCGTGGCGGCGCCGTTCTTCGTGGCCTTCTTCGGCATGCTGTTCCGCTCGCACTCGTTCGGGAAGCTCCGGTCGCGAAACCCGGCGAACCGCCGCACGGGATGGACGTCGGTCCTGAGCTTCTCGGCCATGGCCCTCACCGGCTACCTGATCCAGGTCGCGACCACAACGGCCCTCATTACCTTCTTCATCTGGACGCACGTCGCGGCCAGCGTCGTGTTCGTGGTCGGCTACGGGATCCATCTCGTCAACGGCTGGCGGCTGGACGGGATTCCCCGCAAGGCGGTACGGACGTCGCCGCCGCGACCCGCGCGGCTCTCCCCATGACGCAGCTCGCGCGTCGCCGGACGGCTGCCCGGCTGGCGTGTCTCGGCGCGGCGGTCTGCGGTCTCGCGGCGGCCCCTGCGCGTGCCGCGGGCGTGGAGACCCCGGTCCGCGTCGAGCGCACCGTCTTCCTGATGGGTACGCTCGCCACCTTCGTCACCGAGGCGGTAGACCGCGAGACGGGCCTGGCGAAGCTGGAGCGCATGGTCCGCATCGTCGAGCAGACCGAGGCCGAGCTCAGCACGTGGCGGGACGACAGCGTCCTGAGTGCACTGAACCGGCGGCCGGTGGGCGAGGCGTTGCAGTTGCCGGCGGGAACCTGCGCGTTGCTGGCGCGCGTCGCGGATTGGCGGGCGGCGACGGGCGGCGCGTTCGATCCGGCGATTGGCCGCCTCATCGACGTCTGGGGCCTGCGCGGGGAAGGCCGGCATCCCGACGACGACGAGCTGGAAGCGGCGCTGGCCGGCGCGGGATTCGAGAACCTCTCGCTCGATCCGGCGGGGTGCGCGGTCACGCGGGACGCCGCCGTGATCCTGGACGCGGGCGGGTTCGGAAAGGGCGAGGCGCTCGACCGTGTGCGCGTGGCCGAGCGTGGCCGGGACGGCGTCTGGCGCATCGACTTCGGTGGCCAGATGGCGGTTTCCGGAGAGGCCTCCGACGGCCCGTGGGCGGTGGGCGTCGCGCACCCCGCGCGGCGCGGCACGGCCGTTCTCGAGATGTCGCTGGCGGCGGGCTCCATCGCCACCAGCGGCGGATCCGAGCGGGATCTGGTTCTGGAGGACGGCAGTCGGATCGGCCACATCATCGACCCGCGCAACGGGCGGCCGGTCATCCGATCCGCGTCGGTCACGGTCTGGCACGAGAGCGCCTTCGTTGCGGACGTCCTGTCGACCGCGCTGTACGTGATGGGACTGGACCGCGGGATCGCGTGGGCCGCGGCGCGCGGCATCGCCGCCTGCTTCATCGCGTTCGACCGCGATGCGGTGGACGTCAGGTTCCGCGCGACGCCGGCCTTCGAGGCGCGGTTCCCGCTGCCGGCGACGCCGTAGGTCGCCTGCGGCCGTGCCCCGAACCGTTCGGATTGCCTACAATGCGGACAACAAGGGAACGAGGAGGGATGAGGACTCGAATCATGTATAGAGGAACCGCGCTCGTCACCGGATTGATGCTAACCGCGCTTTTCGCCTGCGCGCCGGCCGAGGAGCCGCCGGCCGCCGAGCCGGAGGCGCCCGCCGAAGAGTCTGCAGGCACCGTCGAGCGGCTCGATCCCCGGCTGGACGAGCTTCTCGCCGCCGACGCGGCAGTCGAACAGGTCGCCGAAGGCTTCCAGTTCGTCGAGGGGCCGGTCTGGGTCGGCGGCGCCGACGACGGCCACCTGCTCTTCAGCGACATCCCGGCCGATACCGTCTACCGCTGGTCCGAGGCCGACGGCACGAGCGTGTTTCTCAACCCCGTCTTCCTGCCGGAGCTGGAGACGAACGGGCAGGGCGGCTCGAACGGGCTGACGCTGGACCTCGAGGGACGTCTCGTCCTGTGCGAGCACGGCAACCGCCGCCTCGCGCGGATCGAGGAGGACGGCTCACGGGTGACGATCGCCGATCGCTACGAGGGCAGCCGCCTCAACAGCCCGAACGACATCGTCTTCCACTCCACCGGCGCGGCCTTCTTCACCGACCCGCCCTACGGCCTCGCCAGCCCCGAGGCGGCCGAGCTGGACTGGAACGGCGTCTACCGGCTCGATCCCGACGGCACCGTGCACCTGCTGGCGGACGGGCAGACCCGGCCCAACGGCATCGGGCTCTCGCCCGACGAGAACACCCTCTACGTCGCCAACTCGGACGGCGAGGCGCGCCAGTGGCTGGCCTATCCGGTCAACGACGATCTCAGCGTCGGCGAAGGCACGGTGCTGCTCGACCTGACCGACAGCGAGGACGGGGGCGTGCCGGACGGCTTCGCGGTCGACGCGGCGGGCAACATCTGGTCGAGCGGGCCCGGGGGCATCGTCGTCATCAGCCCCGAGGGGGACCACCTCGGCACGGTGCGGCCGGCGGAGCAGCCGGCCAACGCGGCGTTCGGCAACGACGGCCGCACGCTCTACATCACGGCGCGGACCGGCCTCTACCGGATCGACACCCTGGTCGAAGGCCTGATGCCCTGATCGTCGCCAGATGGCGGCGGCCGTGCGCCCTTCAGCGCCGGTCGCCGCCGCGGTGGGCGGCGCGTCCGCGTCACCGCGCCGGTCCCGCCGCGCGCCGCAGCGGCGGGCGTGTGCCGTAGGTCAGCGACCGCCACACCCACTCGGCGGGGCCGAAGCGGTAGCGCCGCAGCCACAGCGGCGAGGCGATCAACTGCACCGCCCAGACGCCGAGCACGACGCCGAGCTGCCCTACGCGGTCGACGGACCCGTAGAGGCCGAGGCCGTGGCCGTAGAAGATCGTCGTGCAGATCACGGTCTGCAGCAGGTAGTTGCTGAGCGCCGTCTGTCCGACCGCGGCGAAGGGGCGGGTGACGCGGCGGAGCGCCGTGGATCGGCAGGCCAGCATGACGAGGCCGACGTAGCCCAGGCCGACCGCGATGCTCGGCCAGTAGTTGAACTGCCGGCCCTGCAGCAGCGACCAGTCGAGCGCCCACCCGAACTCGAAGTCGAGCGCGACGCCGTAGGCTTCTACGGGGATGCCGGCGACCAGAGCCGCGGCGACCAGCGCGCCGTAGAAGCGCCGCGAGCGCCCGGCGCTGAAGACATCGAGCTTGAAGAGCGCCATGCCGATCAGCATCAGGCCGCCGGCGCGCCAGCCCCCCCAGATGACGAGCATGAAGGTCTCGAACCCGAACGCCATCGCCGACCGGGCCGGAAGCTGCTCCAGCCAGCCGCTGCGGTAGGTGGCCAGGGCATCGTCGACGATCGCCCTCGTCGGCTGCCACGCGCCGAGCGTGACCTCGGTCAGCGCTTCCTCCGGCCAGGAGGGCAGCGAGGCCTGCAGGCCCGCGAAGATGGCCGACGCCACGGCGACCGTCGCCGTGCCGACGACCAGCAGGCGGCCGGGAGACAGTCCGCGGAACGGGTAGACCAGCATGCCGCAGACGGCGTAGAGGAAGAGGATGTCGCCGGCCCACAGCAGATGCGCGTGGAGCAGTCCGATGAGGGCCAGCCACCCCATGCGGCGGTAGTGGACCGGGCAGGTCTCCCCGCGCGCCTCGGTCCGGGTCGTCATGAGCACGATGCCGGCGCCGAACAGCATCGAGAAGATCGTCATGAACTTCTGGTCGGCCAGCAGCCGGCCGCCGAGCCAGACGTACAGGTTCGCGCCTTCGAGATCGCCGTAGGCGGTCGGGTTGTAGTAGGCCGCCTCCGGCATCGCGAACAACTGGACGTTCATCACCAGGATGCCGAGCAGGGCGAAGCCGCGCAGCACGTCGATGGAGTCGATGCGCGCGGTTTCGGCGACGGGGCCGCCGGCGCCGCCGCCACCCGTCACGGCCGCTCGCGCTCCTGGGCGCGCGCGCCGCGCAGGATGAGCGGCATGCTGTAGTTCCCCTCGTGGCAGGCGTTCTCGAACACCGGGCCGATGGCGCGCGTGATCGGGAACATCACCGTCCAGGGGCCGGCGAACGACTCGGAATCATCCGCCGTGAACTCGTAGTGCAGGGTGTCGGCGTCGGACAACCGGATGCGCTCGACGTAACGCGCGTTCGCTCCGCTGCCCTGGATGGTCCACGCGCCGTTGAAGCCGCCGGTCTCGACGACGAGCGTGTCGCCCTCCCACCGGGCGCGCGAGCTGCCCTGCCACTGGCGGATCGTGCCCTCGAGCGGCGGCCGGCCGTCGAGCGGGATGATGCGCAGGTCGGAGTTCTGCTCGTGTAGGATGGCCACGTAGTCCGGCGTCTGGAAAATCTGCGCGAGCCGGTTCGGCGAGACCGCGAGCAGCGGCACCGTCCGTCCCATGATGCAGCGCTCGTAGCGCTCCCGATCCTCCGGGCCGTCGGCCGACCGCAGCCGACTCGCGATGCCGAGCGTGCGCGCCCGCTCCGCCCCGGCCGGGGTGCGCAGCGGCAGCCTGCCGTCGGGCGGATCGACGATCAACGATGTCCGGCCGTCGGTCAGTCCGCCGGGCTGCCACCAGTCGGCGTTGAGCTGCAAGTCGCGCTCCCGGCCGATCGCCGCGTGGCGCCGGGTGAGGTACTCGGCCTCCTCGGCAGGTGTCAGCACCGCCTGGCCGGCCAGTTCCTCGGGCCGTTGCAACGGCGTCGTGCTGCGGTACTCCCAGTAGCCGCTCAGGTCCGGCGTGCCCCAGGGGGTGCGCGGCGCGCTGGGCTCCTGCGCCAAGGCCGCGAGCGGGACGACGAGCAGAAGACAGACGAGCAATGTTCGGTGCATGGCGCAAAGCCTCGCTTTCCGGTTCGCCGTGCCGATTATAGGCCTCGCCCCCGCCCCTTTCCCGCGCGGTCGCCGGTGCCGGCTTGCCCGGTGTCCGGCGCGTCCGGGCATAATCGGTAGAGGCGTTCCGGCAGGCAGGGGTTTCACAGGAGGAGATGCGGATGGCGCTCAACCCGGAGCTGATCGGTTTCGTCAGGGAAAGTCTCGCGCGCGGCGTCTCGCGTCCGGACGTCGAGGAAGCGCTGATCCGCGCGGGCTGGCCGCGCGGTCAGGTCGCGCTGGCCCTGGCCCGTTTCGCCGAAGCGGCCGGGTATCCAATCCCGGTCCCGCGGCCCGCCGTTTCCGTGAAGCCGCGCGAGGCGTTCCTGTACGCGGTGATGTTCCTGGCGCTCTTCGTGAGCGCCTTCAACCTGGGGACGCTGGCGTTCGGCGTCGTCGACCTGGCGTTTCCGCATGCGCAGGACCCCCCCGAGGAATTCACGCGGGACGCCATCCGCTGGGCGGTCTCGGTGCTGGTGGTCGCCTGTCCGGTGTTCCTGTACGTCGCGAGGGTGATCGGCCGCAGCGTCGCGTCGGATCCGACCGCGCGCGCCTCGCGGCTCCGGCAGCAGCTCACCTACGTGACGCTCTTCGTCGCCTCGTGCGTGCTGATCGGCAGTGTCGCGGCGGTCGTCTACAACTTCCTGGACGGCGCCGTGACCGTGCGCTTCGTGCTCAAGGTGCTCGCGGTCGGCGCCATCGCCGGCACGGCGTTCGCGTACTACCTCCGGGACCTGCGCGCGGCGGAGGCGGATCCGGAGACCTGAGCGGCGTCGCGTCATCGACCGGCGGCGCGGCGCGCAGGCGGTAGAATGACGTGCTCGGTACCTGGTGCGACGCAACATGACGAGACCACTCATCGCCACGGTTCTGCTCGCGCTGCTCGGCGGCGCCGCCGCCCCCGGCGCCCAGGAGGGCGTCATCACCCGCAGCGAGGCGCTCGCGGCGGTCTACCCCGGCGCGACGGTGACGCGCGACCGGGTCATCCTGACGCGGGAGCAGATGGGGGCGGTGGCGGCGCTGGCCCGCGTCGGCATGCAGGGCAGGATCTTTCCGCGCTACATCGCCCGCGACGAGAACGGCGCCGTCATCGGGCGCGCCTACATCGACACGCACGCGCCGAAGACCGAACGCCAGAGCCTGCTCATTTCCCTCGACACCGAGGGGCGCATCATCCGGGTCGACGTCACCGTCTTCTTCGAGCCGGCGCAGTACATGGCGCCGCAGGACTGGCTGCGGCAGTTCGACGGGGAGGTGCTGCACGACGGGCTGGCGATCCGGCGCGGCATCCGGCGCATCGCCGGCTCTTCCTTCACCGGGCGTGCGATCAGCGACGCCGTCCGGCGCGTGCTCGCGCTGGACCAGGTGCTGCAGGCCGAGTCCGCGCAGCCGTAGTCTCCCGGGCAGCGGGGACTCGTGAAGTCACCTCGCTGCGGCGGTATCCCTCACACCGCGGTCGGCGGACGCTCCGGGGGGGCTTCCAGGCTGCCGGCCGGTGCCGGGCCCAGTGGCGCGATCCCGATCCGCGCGAAGCCGTAGATGGCCGCGACCAGCGGGTTGATCAGGTTGAAGAAGGCGAACGGGGCGTAGGTCAGGGTCGACACGCCCAGCGTCTGGGCCATGAACGCCCCGCAGGTGTTCCAGGGGATGAGCACGGAGGTGATCGTGCCCGAGTCCTCGAGGGTCCGCGACAGGTTCTTCGGGTCGAGCCGCCGCCGCTGGTACTCGCTGCGGAACATTCGGCCCGGGAGCACGATCGAGATGTACTGATCGGAGGCCAGGACGTTGACGCCGAACGCGGTGGCGAGGGTGGCCACGATCAGGCCGCCCGCGGTGCGCACCGCGCGCAGGATGCGGCGGGCCAGCGCCTGCAGGATGCCGGTGGCTTCCAGCACCGCGCCGTACATCATCGCCGTCATGATCAGCCAGACGGTCTGCAGCATGCTTGCCATGCCGCCGCGCGAGAGCAGCTCGTCGAGGGCGGGGTTGCCGGACTCCAGCACGTAGCCGCCGTGCAGCGCCTGCCACACGCCCTTGACCAGGGCCACCGGACGGGCCAGCTCCGGCTCGCCGACGAAGCGCAGCAGCGCCTCCGGCTGGAACACGACGGCGAAGAGCCCGCCGACCAGCGCCCCGATGAGCAGCGCCGGGAAGGCCGGCATCCGGCGCACCACCAGAGTCAGCACGAGCACGAGCGGGATCAGCAGGTGCGGGCCGATGGCGAAGCTGCGCTCCAGGGCTTCCAGCACCGCGTCGAGGTCGCCCGATCCCTCCGGTGCCGGCGTCGCCAGACCGATGCCCGCGAACAGGATCAGCGCCAGGCCGAAGCTGGGCGCCGTGGTCCACACCATGTGGCGGATGTGGGTGAACAGCTCCGAGCCGGCCACCGCCGGGGCGAGGTTGGTGGTGTCCGAGAGCGGCGACATCTTGTCGCCGAAGTAGGCGCCCGAGATGATGGCGCCGGCCGCGATTCCCGGGTGCAGATCGTAGGCGGCGGCGGTTCCGATCAGGGCCAGGCCGACGGTGCCGGCGGTGGTCCAGGAACTGCCGGTGGCCAGCGCGACGACGGCGCAGATGGCGCAGGCGGCGGCGTAGAAGATGGAGGGCGCGAGCAGCGACAGGCCGTAGTGGATCATGGTCGGCACGATGCCGGCCAGGATCCAGGTACCGATGACCGACCCGACGACGAGCAGGATGAGGATCGCGCCCATCGACGTGGCGATGCCGCGCTTGATCGCGCCCTCGATCTCCGTCCACGACTGGCCGTTGGCCAGGCCGACCAGCCCCGCGACCGCCGTGCCGAGCACCAGCGCGATCTGGTTGGGGCCGAACGACGACTCGTCGCCGAACAGGTACACCGCGCAGGCGAGCAGGGCGATGAGCAGGACGACGGGGACGAGGGCCTGGCCGAGCGAGGGTTCGACGGGCGATGCGGAGGCGGTGTCGGGCATGATCGGATCCTGACGGTTCACTCGCTGGCGAGGAGCGCGTCGATGTTCAGCCGGCGCCGCTTCAGCAGCAGCCCCTTGCGCGAGACGCCGAGGCGTCCGGCCGCCGCGTTGAGGCGGCCGCCCGCCGCCAGCAGGGCCCGGATGATCAGCGCGCGCTCCACTTCCTCTATTGCGGCCGGCAACGGTTGGTCCGCGGAGATGGTGACCGTGTCCCGGGCGCTGCGCGCGCCGGCGCGGTTCTCCGACCGCGGGAGACCCGAAGACGCGGTGGATCGAGCGAGATCGTGCGGCGTGATGACCGTCCCGTCCTTCGCGAACGCCACCAGCCGCCGGATCTCGTTGGCGAGCTGCCGTATGTTGCCCGGCCAGTCTCGCTCGATCAACTCCTGCATCGCGGGGCCCGACATGCGGATCTCCCGCTTGTTCTGTTCGCCGGCGCACCGTCGCAGGAACAGCTTCACCAGCGGCACTATGTCCTCGCGATGGTCACGCAGGGGAGGGATGTGGATCCGGATGATGTTGAGACGATAGAACAGATCCTCGCGGAACCGCTTGTCCCGGACCATCTGGTCGATGTCCGCGTTCGTGGCGGCCAGGATGCGCACGTCGACCCTCGAGGGTCGGGGCTGGCCGATAGGTTGGACCTCCTGGTTCTCGATCATCCGCAGCAGCTTGGGCTGGATGCGCGCATCGAGCTCTCCGATCTCGTCGAGGAGCAGGGTGCCGCCGTCGGCGCTCCGAATGACCCCGGGCGCGTTATCGCTGGCGCCCGTGAACGACCCGCGCCGGTGGCCGAAGAGCTGCGAGTCCACGATGTCGCGCGTGGTGCCGGTGCAGTTGTAGGGTACGAACCGCTCGCGCGGGCGGCCGGAACGGTCGTGAATGACGCGCGCGAGCACTTCCTTCCCGGTTCCCGACTCGCCCGTGATCAGCACGGGAATGGCGCTCGGCGCGACCTGCGTCGCGAAGTCCAGCAAGTGATGCATGACGTGTGACGCGAAGACGCCCCCCGGCGGGTGTGTGTCGGGTCGGATGTCGGGTTCTCTGGAGGGGCGCGCCATTGTTTTCGGGAGTGCGGCGCTCGGCGCGCGGTTGCCGGACGGGTGCCGTGTCGGTTCTGACATGTCCAAGGTGCGCCGTTTGTAGCATGGTTCGGGACGCGGGCGACATGACCGATGTCACATATACTGCCCCCCGATGAAGTTCGCCGTCGTCACGTTCGGCTGCCGCGTCAACCAGGCCGACTCGTTCGCGATCGAGCGCGGGCTGCGCGCCGGCGGCGGTACCGCGGCGCCCGTGGAGGCGGCGGACGTGGTCGTCGTCAACAGTTGCTCGGTCACCGCGAGCGCCGACCAGGGGACGCGGCAGGCGATCCGGCGCATCGTGCGGACGAACGCCGGCGCCCGGATCGTGGCCACCGGCTGCTACGCGTCGCGGGCCGCCGAGGAGGTGGCCGCCCTGCCGGGCGTGGTTGCGGTGGTGCCGAACGTCGAGAAGGAGGCGCTGGTCGAACGCATTCTCGAAACCGTCGAGCCGACCACCGCGGTGCGATTCGGCGGCGGGGACGGCGCGTGCGGGGCTCCCATCCGGCCGGGGGAGCGGGGCCGGACCGCCTATACCCTGCGGGTGCAGACCGGCTGCGACGAAGCCTGCGCCTACTGCATCATCCCGTCGACGCGGGGGCGCGGCCGCAGCGTCGCGTTGCCGCGGGTGCTCGACGAGGTGGACGAGGCCGTCGCGGCGGGATATCGGGAGCTGCAGCTCACCGGCGTCCACCTCGGCTCCTACGGGCGCGACCTGACCCCGCCATCGTCCCTCGTCGCACTGTTGCGGGCGCTCGCCGCGCATCCGGCCGACTTCCTGGTGCGGATGAGCTCGCTGGAGCCGATGGACTGCACCCCGGCGGTCGTCGAGCTCGTGACGGGCAGCCCGCGGTTCGCGCCGCACTTTCATCTCCCGCTGCAGCACGCCAGCGACACGGTCCTGCGGCGGATGCGGCGGCCGTACACGGCGGCGGAGTACCGGACGGTGGTCGCCGACATCCGCGAGCGCCTGCCGCACGCCGCGATCGGGTCCGACGTGGTGGTCGGTTTCCCTGGTGAAACGGACGCCGATGCCGCGGCGACCCTCGGCTTTCTCGAAGAGAGCCCGCTCACGTACCTGCACGTCTTTCCCTACTCGGATCGTCCCGGCACGGAGGCGTCCGGGATGTCCGGCAAGGTGGACGGCCGCCGCATCCGCGAGCGGGCGCGAGCCGTGCGCGCGGCCGGCGCCGCGTTGGCGGAGCGGTTCCGCGCGGCGCAGATCGGGAGCGTTCGCCCGGGGCTGACGCTCGCGCAGGGCGGCGGCACGGTGGTGCTGACCGACAACTACCTGCGCGTCCGGGTGCCCCAGGACCGGCCGGAGAACGAACGCGTGCGGGTGCGGATCACGGCTGCGGGCGAGACACTGGCCGGCGAGATTGTCACGGCGCGACCAGAGGTCGCGTTGGGAGTCTCCCGCGGCGCCAGCGCCTAGTCCGAGTGGACGCCGGGGGGCGTTACATGCGCAACGAGCACTTCCTGTAGTGCTTCGACTTGTCCTGTCAGCCGGGCGATCTGCCATCCATTCCAGAGCCCGGCGGTCGCCGCCACAAGCGAGAGAAGCAGCGTGAGGATCCGGACCGTCCTGTTTCCGTTCGACTCCACGACTTCACGTTACGCCTCTACGGACTCGCGCTCGACGACGCGTTCAGCAGTGCGGCCGCCCGCTGCCCCGGCGCCTGCCGCGCCCCCTCGACGATGAGCTGCCCGCAGGCGGCGCGGATGTCGCGACCGCGGCTCTTGCGCACCGACACCGTCACGTGCCGCTCGGCCAGCGTGCGTGCGAAGCGGTCCACCTGCGCATCGGACGGGCGGCGGTACGGGATGCCGGGCGCCTCGTTGAGCGGGATCACGTTGACCTTCGACCGGATGCCGCGCAGCAGGTTCGCCAGCCGCCGGGCGTCGGCGACGCCGTCGTTGACGTCGCGCAGCAGGACGTACTCGAAGGTGATCCGGTCGCGCCGCGCCAGCGGAAAGCGCCGGCAGGCGGCGATGAGGTCGGCGAGGCCGTACTTGCGGCTCACCGGCACCAGGCGGTCGCGCAGCTCCTCGGTGGTGGCGTGCAGCGAGACGGCCAGGTTGGGCATCAACGGTTCTTTCGCCAGCCGCTCGAGCGCCGGCAGCACGCCGACCGTCGAGAGGGTCACGCGGCGGGGGCCCACCGCGAGCCCGCACTCGGCGGCCAGGATCCGCAGCGCCTTCATCGTCTCGTCGTAGTTGTGCAGCGGCTCGCCCATCCCCATCAGCACGATGTTGAAGCGCCGGTTCGCCAGGTCGAGATCGTGCGCCATCACCCGCACCTGGGCGGCGATCTCGCCGGCCGTCAGGTTCCGCAGCAGGCCCATCCGCCCGGTCAGGCAGAAGCCGCAGCGCATGGCGCAGCCGACCTGCGTCGACACGCAGAGGGTCATCGCCGGGGTGTCGGGGATGAACACCGACTCCACCTCGCGGCCGTCGCCGAGCCGCAGCAGGAACTTCACGGTGCCGTCGGCCGACTCGCTGCGCGTGGTCACCGCCGGCGTCGGGATGGCGAACGTGCGCTCGAGCTTCGCGCGCAGGTCCCGCGACAGGTCGGTCATGCGGGCGAAGTCGGCGATGCCGCGCCGGTAGATCCAGCCGTAGATCTGCCGGGCGTGGAACGGTTTCGCGCCGAGGCCGGCGAGCGTCTCGGCGAGCGCGTCGGGTTCGAGCTCGGTGAGGATCCGTGGCGCAGACATGGGCAGCGTGTCCCGGCGGACGGGCGGGCCGCATGCTACCACGCGGCCGGCGGCGGGGGAGGAGACGGCAGCCGGTTGGGCGTCTCGCGCGGGGGAGCGGGGGAATGCTGGCCGCGGACGACGCCGGTCCGGCCGATGGGGACGCCGGTTGCTGCGATTCAGTAGCGTGTGGTACGATATGCGCTTATCCGTGCGCTTAACCTGATTCTTTGCAAGCGTTTGCATAGTCGCAGCGCTTCTCTGGGGCGGCCCCTGCGGGGCGGGCGCCCTCCGACATGATCGAGCGTCACGATTTCGATAGCGGCCTCTGTCTGCTCACCGAGCCGATGCCCGCGGTCCGCTCGGTCAGCCTCGGCGCCTGGCTGACTCGGGGCTCGCGGCACGAGGGCGCGGACCGCGCGGGCATCGCCCATTTCGTCGAGCACATGCTCTTCAAGGGGACCGCCTCGCGCACGGCGGAGGCGATCGCCCAGGAGATCGACTCCATCGGCGGGCAGCTCGACGCGTTCACGGCGAAGGAGTACGCCGGCTACTACGTGAAGGTGCTCGACGAGCATCTCCCGCGCGCCGTCGATCTGCTGAGCGATCTGTTGCTGAACCCGGCGTTCGAGGGCGAGGAGATCCGCCGCGAGCAGGGCGTCGTCCTCGAAGAGATCAAGATGGTCGAGGACACGCCGGACGACCTCGTGCACGAGGTGTTCACGGCGAATTTCTGGCCGGACCATCCGCTGGGGCGCCCGATACTCGGGACCGCCGAGTCGGTCGCCGCGATAGATGCCCCGGCGCTCCGCGAGTATTTCTCGGGCGCGTACACCGCGGGCAACCTGATCGTTGCGGCCGCCGGGAGCATCGACACGCCGGCCGTCCGCGAGCTCATCGGCGAGGCGTTCGCGACGCTGTCTCCCGGCGCCGCGCCGCTCTCCAACAGCAAGCCGTCGGTCGCCGCCCGGGTCGAGTTGCGCGACAAGGATCTCGAGCAGGCGCACCTGTGCCTCGGCACCCGCGGCTATCCCCAGAGCCACGCGGACCGGTACGCCACCTACGTGCTCAACACGGTGCTGGGCGGCTCGATGAGCTCGCGCCTGTTCCAGAACATCCGTGAGAAGCGGGGGCTGGCCTACGCGGTCAGCAGCAGCCTGACGTCCTATCGGGACGCCGGCGTGGTGACGGTGTATGTCGGGTGCGACGGCGCGGCGGTCGCCGAGGTGGTGGACTTGGTCGTCGAGGAGCTGCGGGGGCTGAAACGCACCCCCGTGCCGGGCGACGAGCTGCAGCGGGCGAAGGACCACCTGAAGGGGAGTTGCGTGCTGGGGCTCGAGAGCACGACCAGCCGCATGTCGCAGCTCGCGCAGTGCGAGATGTACTTCGGCCGGCAGGTGCCGCTGTCGGAGACCCTGGCCGGGATCGAGCGCGTCACGACGGACGACGTGCAGCGCGTGGCGAGCGACCTGTTTCGGAACGGCGCGCTGGCCGCGACACTGGTGGGGCCCGTCGCGGGGGAGACGTTGTCGCCGGCGCAGCTCGAGCTGGAGTAGCCGCGGCGGGGAGGGTCGGGACCATCGCGGTCGAGGTGACGGTACTCGGGAGCGGAAGCGCGGGGAACGCGACGCTGGTGTCGCACGCCGGCGTCCGCGTGCTGCTGGACGTCGGGTTCAGCTATCGGGAGGTGTCCCGGCGGCTGGCGGAGATCGACGTCGATCCGGGAATGATCGACGCCATCCTGATCACGCATGCGCACGGCGACCACACGCGCGGTTTGCGGGTAATGGCGAAGCGCCACGGGTTGCCCGTGTACGCGACCCCCGCCATCCGCGGGGAATGGGGAGGCGACGACCTCGCCGACTGGCGGGCGCTGGCGCCGGGCGCGGCCCTCGACCTGGACGGCCTGTGCTTCGTTCCCTTCGCGGTGCCGCACGATGCAGCGGAGACCCTCGCCTTTCGGATCGAGACGCCGGAAGGGGCCATCGGCTACGCCACCGACGTCGGGGCGCTGCGGCCGGTCCTGATCGAGCGTTTTCGCGACTGCCGCCTGCTGGTCATCGAGTCGAATCATGCCGCCGAGCTCCTGCGCGTCAGCCCCTACGCGCGATCCACGCGCGAGCGCATCGCCGGCGACGGCGGTCACCTCTCGAACGAATCGCTCGCCGCGTTCGTGCGCGATCACCTGGGCGCTGAAGTGCGCTGTCTCGTGCTCGCCCACCTCAGTCGGGTCAACAACCTGCCGGAGCTGGCCGAGATGACCTGCAGGGAGGCGCTGCAATCCCGCGGCCGGACCGACGTCGAGGTGGTGGTGGCCCGGCAGGATCAGGTGACGCCGACCATCGATCTGGGCGCCTGGACGCGATCGGCGACGTCGCCGGCCGGCCCGCTGCGCCAGACCGTGCTTCCGTTCCATGTCTCTTGCGGCGCCGCGGCCCGCGCCCGCCGCGGCGAGGTCCGTTCCCGATGATTGCCCGCTACACGCCCCGCGAGATGGGCCGCCTGTGGACCGAGCAGCGCAAGTACGACTTGTGGCTGCGCGTCGAGGTGGCCGCCGCCGAGGCGATGGCGGATCACGGGCTGATCCCCCCGGAGGCGGCGCGCGACATCCGCGAGCGCGGGGCGGTCGAGGCGTCGCGCGTGGCGGAGATAGAGGAGACGACGCAGCACGACGTGATCGCGTTCACGACCGCGGTGGCCGAGCACGTCGGACCCTCGGCGCGCTGGCTGCACTTCGGGATGACGTCGTCCGACGTCATCGACACCGCGCACGCGTTGCAGATGCGCGAGGCGTGCGACCTGCTGCTGGCCGATCTGGACCTGCTGGCGGCGGCGGTGCGCGAGCGCGCGGACGAGCACCGCCGCACGCCCATGATCGGCCGGACCCACGGCGTCCACGCCGAGCCGATGACCTTCGGCCTGAAGCTGGCGCTGTGGTTCACGGAGCTGCAGCGCGACCGCGAGCGGCTGATGCGCGCCCGCGGGACGATCTGCGTCGGGAAGCTCTCCGGCGCGGTCGGGACCTACGCGCACCTGGACCCGGCCGTCGAGCGGGGGGTGTGCGATCGGCTCGGGCTGACCCCGGCCCCGGTCGCCTCGCAGGTGGTGCAGCGCGACCGCCACGCCGAGCTGCTGGGCGCGCTGGCGATCACCGCGGCGTCGCTCGAGAAGTTCGCGCTGGAGGTGCGCGGGCTGCAGAAGACCGAGATCGGAGAGGTGGCCGAGCCCTTCGCCAGGGGCCAGAAGGGGTCGTCGGCGATGCCGCACAAGCGCAACCCGATCGGCTGCGAGCAGATCACGGGGCTGGCGCGCCTGGTGCGCACCAACGCGCTGGCCGCCCTCGAGAACGTGGCGCTGTGGCACGAGCGCGACATCTCGCACTCGTCGGTGGAGCGGGTCATCGTGCCCGACAGCTTCTGCGCGCTCGACCACATGGTGCGCCGGTTCACGCGCATCGTGCGCGGCCTGGTCGTCAATCCCGAGCGGATGCGCGAGAACCTCGATCGGTCGCGCGGCGTCGTCTTCTCCGGCACGGTGCTGCTGGCGCTGGCCAGCCGCGGCGTCTCCCGCGAGGACGCCTACCTGCTCGTGCAGCGCAACGCCATGCGCTCGCACGACGAGGGACTCGAATTCAAGGCGTTGCTGCTGGCCGATCCCGAGGTGACCGCGGTGCTCGGGGAGGAGGAGGTCGAGCGCGCGTTCGACCTGGACGTGCAGCTTCGCCACGTGGATGCGATCATGGACCGTGCGCTGGCCGCCGCGGCGGCGGAGGTATCGTGAAGGCGAAGGTCTACGTCACGCTGAAGCCCTCGATCCTGGACCCGCAGGGCAAGACCGTTGCCGGCGCCCTGCATGCTCTGGGCTACGACGCGGTTCGCGACGTGCGGCAGGGGAAGTACTTCGAGCTGGACATCGACGCGGAGACGGCGCAGCAGGCGCGGTCGCTCGCCCGCGAGATGGCCGACCGGCTGCTGGCGAATCCGGTGATCGAGAGCTATCGGGTGGAGGTCGGCCAGGAATCTGCGCCGTAGAAGCGGGGCATACTCCTGGTGAGGCCCGGTTGGGCGGCAACCGGAGCCGCAGGCGACGGATGTCGGGCGCGTCGGGCAGTTCGTGCGGTTGCGGCGGCGCGGGCGGCGAGAGGCCGCGTTCCGACCGGGAGAGGGCGGACACGAGGATGAAGTTCGCGGTGGTGGTCTTTCCGGGGTCGAACTGCGACCACGACGCGCAGCATGCGCTGGCGGGCGTCCTGGGCCGGCAGGCCGAACTCGTCTGGCACAAGGACACCGGTCTCGGCGGCGCGGACGCGGTGGTCCTGCCGGGCGGGTTCTCGTACGGCGACTACCTGCGGTGCGGGGCCATCGCCCGCTTCTCGCCGATCATGGCCCGCGTGACGGAGTTCGCCGCCGCCGGCGGGCCGGTCATCGGCATCTGCAACGGCTTCCAGGTGCTGCTGGAGGCCGGGTTGCTGCCCGGCGGGATGCGGCGGAACCGCGATCTGAAGTTCATCTGCGAGCACGTGCACGTGCGCGTGGAAGCCGCCGACACGCCGTTCACCCGGAACGCGGCGGCCGGCCGGGTGCTGCGGATGCCGATCGCCCACGGCGAGGGGAACTACTACGCGGATCCGGCGACCCTGCAGGGGCTTGCCGACAACCGGCAGGTGGTCTTTCGCTACACCGCGCCGGACGGGTCCCTTGGCGACCGCTGGAACGTCAACGGGTCCACGGACGCGATCGCGGGCATCTGCAACCGGGGGCGCAATGTGGTCGGCCTGATGCCGCATCCCGAGCGGGCGTGCGAGGCGGCGGTCGGGAGCACCGACGGCCGCGTGGTGTTCGAGTCGGTGCTGACCGCGCTGGCGTCGCGCGAGCCGGTCGCGGAGGCGAGCTGATGGCTGACGCGGGTCCCGCAACGCGGCGGCGTCTCGGGCGGATCTTCATCGGTATCGGTGTGCTGATGCTCTCGGCGGCGGCGGTGTTCGGTGCCGGCGCCGTCCCGCTGCCGCCCCCCGGCGGGGTCATCGTGGCCGGCGTGCTGGCCCTGGCCGGGGCCGTGATGGCCACCTTCGGCGGCGTGCTGCTGGTGGGAGCCCGCTCGTGATCGACCCGGAGACCATCGCGGCGCACGGGCTGACGACCGACGAGTACGAGCGGATCGTCGCCATCCTGGGGCGCCGTCCCAACCTGCTGGAGCTGGGCATCTTCTCGGTGATGTGGTCCGAGCACTGCAGCTACAAGAGCTCGCGCATCCACCTGCGAACGCTGCCGACCGATGGGCCGCGCGTGCTGCAGGGGCCGGGCGAGAACGCCGGCGTCCTCGATATCGGCGGCGGCCTGGCCGCGGTGTTCAAGATCGAGTCGCACAACCACCCGTCGTTCATCGAGCCGTACCAGGGCGCCGCGACCGGCGTGGGCGGCATCATCCGGGACATCTTCACGATGGGGGCCCGGCCCATCGCCCTGCTCGATTCGCTCCGCTTCGGGCCGCTGGAATCCCCCGCGACCCGGCGGCTGCTGGAGGGCGTCGTGGCCGGGATCGCCGGCTACGGCAACAGCATCGGCATTCCGACCGTCGGCGGCGAGGTCGCCTTCGACGAGACCTACGCCGGCAACCCGCTCGTCAACGTCTTCTGCCTGGGAATCGCGCCGGCCGGCGGCGTCATCCGGGGGCGCGCGGAGGGGGCCGGCAACGCGGTCTACTATGTCGGCGCGAAGACCGGCCGCGACGGCATCCACGGCGCGACGATGGCGTCGGCCGAGTTCGACGACGCCTCGGCGGAGAAACGCCCCAACGTGCAGGTGGGCGATCCGTTCATGGAGAAGCTCCTGCTCGAGGCGTGCCTGGAGGTCCTGCGGACGGACGCGCTGGTGGGACTGCAGGACATGGGGGCGGCCGGACTGACCTGCTCGTCGTGCGAGATGGGCGCCCGCGGCGGGGCCGGCATCGACATCGACGTCGCCCGCGTGCCGCAGCGCGAGGCGGGCATGACGCCGTACGAGATCATGCTGTCCGAGTCGCAGGAGCGTATGCTGTTCATCGTGCGGCAGGGACGCGAGGCGGAGGTCGACCGGGTTTTCGAGAAGTGGGATCTGCACGCCGTGCGGATCGGCGAGGTGACCGGCGACGGCCTGTTGCGCGTGCGCGACGGCGGAAACACGGTGGCGGAGATTCCGAACCGGCCGCTGGCCGACGAGGCGCCGCTCTACGACCGGCCGTACCGCGAGCCGCCGGACCTGGCCGCGCGGCAGTCGCTCGACCTGTCGGTGCTGGAGTTCCCCGGTCCCCCGTCGGAGGTCCTCCTGCGGTTGATCGCCTCGCCGGGCATTGCGAGCAAGCGCTGGATCTACCGCCAGTACGACCACATGGTGCGGACCAACACCATCGCACCGGCCGGGGCGGGGGCCGGAGTGGTGCGCATCAAGGGCACGCCGCGCGCCCTGGCCTTCTCGGTCGACGGCAACGGGCGGTACTGCTTCCTGGACCCCTACCGCGGCGCGATGCTGGCCGTGGTCGAGTCGGCCCGCAACGTCGCCTGCGCGGGGGGGCGCCCGATCGGGGCCACCAACTGCCTGAACTTCGGGAACCCGGAGCGGCCCGAGATCATGTGGCAGTTCGCCCGCGCGGTGGCCGGAATCGGCGATGCCTGCCGCGCTCTCGACATCCCGATCACCGGCGGCAATGTCAGTCTCTACAACGAGACGGACGGCCGGGCGATTCTGCCGACCCCGGTCCTCGGCGTGGTGGGCATAATGGAGGACGCCGGCGGGATCGTCGGGCGCACGTTCCGCGGTCCGGGAGACGTCGTGGCGCTGCTGGGGCGACCGGGCGGGACGCTCGGCGGCAGCGAGTACCTGAAGGTGATGCACGGGCTCGTGCGGGGCGTGCCGCCGGTGTTGGACCTGGAGGCGGAACGCGCCGTGCAGCGGCTCGTGGCGGACCTGGCCGCGGCCGGGCGCCTCCGTTCCGCGCACGACTGCTCGGACGGCGGTCTGTCCGTCACCCTCGCGGAGTGCGCGTTCGAGAGCGGCGGGACAGGCTTCGACGTGACGGTTCCCGCCGTGGAGGAATCCGCCGGACTGGCGGCGGCGCTCTTCGGCGAAGCGGCCTCGCAGGTCGTGGTGTCGGTTCGGGAGGCGGACGCCGACCCCCTGCTGGCGCAGGCCTCCGCGGCGGGCGTGCCTGCGCTCGTGCTGGGGCGAACCGGCGGCGGGCGGCTGCGGATGCGGATCGACGGTGAGCCGGCCGTCGACGTTGCGCTCGCCGAGGCGGAGCAACGATGGTCGAGCGGGCTGTCCCGGTACTTCGAAGCGCCGGCGGCATGAGGGATCGCTCCGCCGCCGGGCAGGCTGACGGCATGGACGACAAGTTCCACGACGAATGCGGCGTCTTCGGCATCCACGGCCACGAGGATGCGTCGTCGCTGACCTACCTCGGCCTGTACGCGCTGCAGCACCGGGGCCAGGAGAGCGCCGGCATCGCGGCGGCGCGCGACGGCGCGGTGAAGCTCTCGCGGGCGATGGGCTACGTCGGCGACGCCTTCAACGACCGGATGCTGGCCGCGCTGCCCGGCCGGTCGGCGATCGGCCACGTCCGGTACTCGACCTTCGGGGATAGTCGCATCGTCAACGCGCAGCCGATACTCATCGACTGCTCGCACGGGCAGATCGCGCTCTGCCACAACGGCAACCTGGTCAACGCCGTCGAGCTCCGGCAACGGCTGGTGCGGGAAGGCTCGATCTTCCAGACCAACAGCGACACCGAGGTCGTGTTGCACCTCTACGCCCGTTCGAGCGCCGCGACGGCCGAGGACGCCATCGTCGAGTCGGTCTCGCAGGTCAGCGGCGCGTTCTCGCTCGTCCTGCTGACGCCGAAGAACCTGATCGCCGTGCGCGATCCGCACGGATTCAGGCCGCTGGCCCTGGGCCGCCTCGGGGACGCCTACGTCGTCTGCTCGGAGACCTGCGCGATGGACCTGATCGGCGCCCGCTACGAGCGCGATGTGGAGCCGGGCGAGGTGCTGGTGATCGGCAACGACGGGATGCGCTCGTACAAGCCGTTCCCGGCCGTCCCGGCCGCCCACTGCGTGTTCGAGCACGTCTACTTCGCGCGGCCCGACAGCGACGTCTTCGGCCAGAGCGTCAACGCGGTGCGCACGAACCTCGGCCGCCTGCTCGCGCAGGAGTCGGCCGTCGACGCCGACGTCGTGGTCCCGATTCCCGACTCGGGTGTCGTCGCCGCCATCGGCTACGCCGAGAGCTCCGGCATTCCGCTGAAGATGGGGCTCATCCGCAACCACTTCGTCGGGCGCACGTTCATCCAGCCGCAGCAGTCGGTGCGCGAGCTCAAGGTGAAGGTGAAGCTGAATACCGTGCGGAGCGTGCTCGAAGGGAAGCGGGTGGTGCTGGTGGACGACTCTATCGTGCGCGGGACGACGAGTCAGAAGATCGTGTCCATGATCAAGGCGGCCGGCGCGCGCGAGGTGCACATGCGCATCAGTTGTCCGCCGACCGTGGCGCCGTGCTACTACGGAATCGATACGCCGCATCGCGACGAGTTGATCGCGGCCCGGCACAGCGTCGACGAGATCCGTGACTTCATGGGGGCCGACACGCTCGCCTACCTGAGCATCGAGGGGTTGCGCGAGGCGGTCGGCAAGCGTCACGATCAGTACTGCAACGCGTGCTACACCCGGGCATATCCGATCGATCCCCCCAGCGACACCGAGGCCTACCGGCAGATGGTGCTCAAGATCGCCGAGGTCGCGGAGATGGCGTCGAGCGAGCCGTGACCTGCAACCGCGCGGCGCGGATCGGAAGGGCGACGCCGGCCCGACGACGCGCGCGGCTGCGGTCCGCCGCGGCAGTCGTCCTGTCGTGGTGGCTGCTGTGCTGCGCGGGCGCCCCGCCGGGGCTTGCGCAGGCGACTCCCGGGCTGGCGCAGACGATCACCGCGCTCGGCGACTTCGACTACGCGGTGCGCGTGGAAGCGTCTCGCCGCATCCGTCGTCTCGACCCGGCCTTCGTCGCGCCGCTGCTCGTCGAGGCCGCCCACGAGCACGGAGACAGCTACGTGCAGTTTCGCGCCGCGGTGCTGCTGTCGGGGCTGGGCGGCCCCCAGGCGCGCGAATTCTTTCGGCAGGCGCTCGACGCGCACAACGATCGCGTGCGGGCCGCGGCGTACGAAGTGGCGGAGCATGATCCGGATGCCGCGCTCGCGCCGGTCCTGCTGGCCGCCCTTGAAGCCGAGACCTCCGAGTTCGTGCGCCCGGCGCTGCTGCGCGCACTCGCCGCGCACGACGACGACCCCGCGGTGCGCGAGCAGCTCGTCCGCGACATAGACCGCGGGGAGGGACACTTTCGCGCGGCGGTCATCGAAGCGCTCGGCGAGCACGGCGCGGCCTACGCGGTCGAGCCGCTCATCCGGATCGCGTCCGGCGAGGGACCGCTGCGGGACGACGCGCTGCTGGCCCTGGGCCGGATCGGAGACGGTCGCGCCCTGCCGGTGATGGCGGCCGCGCAGACGCAGGCGGCGGACACGCTGCAGCCGATCGTCTCGGCGTCGGCCTGTCTGCTCGGGATCGATTGCCCGAACCAGGTGCGGTACGTCGTCCAGGCCATGGAGTACGGCGCCGCGCGCGGCGGCGGCGACCGGATACTGCTGCGCGCGGCGGCTGCCGCGGCGGGCGCGCTTGCCGCGGCCGGCCGCAGCGAGGCGCTGGACGCGCTGATCGTGGCGGGCGTCGGGGCCGATGATCCCGCGAGGGCGCCGCTTGCGCTTGCGCTGGGCTCGGTGGCGTTGCGCGATCCGGTGCGGATGCTGGAGGCGCTCGCCGCCCGTGAGGATTCGGAAGAGGTTCTTCTCCTGTTGCGCGACGCGTTCGACATGCTCGACGAGGACCTGGCGGAGGAGCGCTTCTACGTGTCGATGCGAAGCGTGCTCCGGGACGAGAGGCGGATCCCGGGCGCCCGCGCGCTGGCCGAGGCAGTGATTCGGGTGCTGGAATTCTAGGAGCCTGCGCCGCAGAACGCACGAGTGCGATCCGTGGGCGCAAGCTCCAGGAGCGGGGCGGGATGGGCCGAAACGCCGAACCCGCGGCAGTTTCGGGGAGCTGGAGACGAAGCGGGGGCGGCGACGGGGGTTCATGGATTACAAGACGTCGGGCGTCGACATCGACGCCGGCACGGAGGTGGTCGAGCGGGTCAAGCGGTTCGCCAAAAGCACGTTCACGGAAGGGGTGCTGAGCGACATCGGTGCGTTCGGCGGGCTGTTCCGGCCCGAGCTGTCGGGCATGAACGAGCCCGTGCTGGTCGCGAGCGCGGACGGCGTCGGCACGAAGCTGGCCGTGGCGTCCGCCGCCGGCGTGCACACGACGGTCGGCGTGGACCTGGTCAACCACTGCGTCAACGACATCCTCGTGCAGGGCGCGCGGCCGGTGTTCTTCCTGGACTACCTGGCGACCGGCCGCCTGTCCCCCGACGTGTCCGCCGCCGTGATCGAGGGGATCGCCATCGGCTGCCGGCAGAACGGCTGCGCGCTCCTCGGCGGCGAAACGGCAGAGATGCCCGGCTTCTACACCGACGGCCAGTACGATCTCGCGGGCTTCGTCGTCGGTCTGGTCGACCGCGCGCGGATCATCGACGGTCGTTCGATCGTACCGGGTGACGTCCTGATCGGCCTGCCGTCGAGCGGACTGCATACGAACGGCTACTCGCTCGCGCGGCGCATCCTCTTCGACCGACTCGGGCTGCGGGTCGACTCGGTCGTCGAGGCGCTCGACTGCACCGTCGGCGAGGAGCTGCTGCGGACGCATCGCTCGTACCAGTCGGCGGTCCGTCCCGTGATCGAGACCGGCTGCGTGAAGGGGATCGCCCATATCACCGGCGGCGGCCTGACCGAGAACGTGCCGCGCATCCTGCCCGACGGCTGTGCGGCGATCATCGATCCGGAGCGTTGGGAGGCTCCGCCGATCTTCGATTTCCTGCGCGAGCGCGGCGAGGTGCCGGAGGCGGACATGTACCGCACCTTCAACATGGGAATCGGCCTCGTCGTGGTCTGTGGGCGAGAGGACGCGCACCGCGTCGTCTCGAAATTCATCACCTGCGGCGAGATCGGCGCGGGGCTCATCGGGAACGTCGGCGAAGCGGGTGACGGGAAGCGCCTGGTCCAGTACGCCCGGGTCGAGTTGCCCGGAGACGGTGGAGCGGCGTGCGGTCCATGAGCGGGCAGGTCTCCGAACCCACGGGCGGCCAGGGAAACCGCAGGCTCGGCGTGCTCATCTCGGGCCGCGGCAGCAACCTGCAGGCGATCATCGACGCGATCGCCGAACGGCGGCTCGACGCCGAGATAGCGGTGGTCATCTCGAACCGGCGGGATGCGGCGGGCCTCGACCGGGCGCGACGGGCCGGCATCGGCACGGCCGTCTTCAGTCACACGAGCTACGGGTCGCGTGAAGCGTTCGACGCCGCGGTTGCGGTAGAGCTCAAGCGGCGCGGCGTCCGTCTCGTCTGTCTGGCCGGGTTCATGCGCCTGCTCGGCGACAGCTTCGTCTCCGCGTTCCCGAACGCCATTCTCAACATCCACCCCTCCCTGCTGCCCGCCTTCGTCGGGCTCGACGCCCAGCGCCAAGCGTGGGAGCACGGGGTCAGCGTGACCGGCGCGACCGTCCATATCGTGACGCCGGAGCTCGACGACGGCCCCATCGTCCGGCAGGCGGCCGTCCCGGTGTTGCCTGCCGATACGCCCGAGTCGCTCGCCGCCCGCATACTGGTCGAGGAGCACCGCATCTATCCGGAGGCCATTCAGGCGGTCCTGGACGGCGGCTGGCGGATAGACGGCCGCCGCTTCGTCGAAGCTTCGTGACGTCCGGCGCGGGGATTGCCCGGCGGCGGGCGGAACCCGGGTGTCCGGCGTGTTCTCGGTACAATGATCCCGATGACGCTTCAGGAGCAGATCGACTACCTCGCCAAGGGCTGCGTCGACATCGTTCGGGAGCCCGAGCTGCGGGCCAGGCTGGAGCGCTCGGCCGCGTCCGGCGAGCCCCTCACCGTAAAGGTGGGATTCGACCCGACCGCGCCGGACCTGCATCTCGGCCACACCGTGCTGCTCCGCAAGATGAAGCACTTTCAGGATCTGGGCCACCGGGTGATTTTCCTCATCGGCGACTTCACCGGGCTGATCGGCGACCCGACCGGCCGGTCGAAGACGCGCCCACCGCTGACCCGGGAGCAGATCGAGGAGAACGCGGAGACCTACAAGAGGCAGGTGTTCAAGCTGCTCGATCCGGACAAGACCGTGGTCGACTTCAACAGCGCCTGGCTGCGCGATCTCGGCGCCGAGGGCTGGATCCGGCTGGCCGCCCGCTACAACGTGGCGCAGATGCTGGAGCGCCGCGACTTCCGGCAGCGCTACGACGGCGGTCGCCCGATCGCGATCCACGAGTTTCTGTACCCTCTGGCGCAGGCCTACGACTCGGTTCACCTGCGGGCCGACGTCGAGCTGGGCGGCACCGACCAGCTCTTCAACCTCAACGTCGGACGCGACATCATGCCCGCGTGGGGTGTCGAGCCGCAGGTCGTGATGACCACGCCGCTGCTCGTCGGACTGGACGGGACCGAAAAGATGTCGAAGTCTGCTGCCAACTACGTCGGGATCGCCGAGCCGCCCGGCGAGATGTTCGGCAAGCTCATGTCGATCTCGGACAGCCTGATGTGGAGCTATCACGAGCTGCTGACCGACTTGCCGTTCGCGGAGGTCGAAGCGCTGAAGAAGCGCACTGCGGCGGGCGAGCTGCACCCGAAGCGCGTCAAGGTTGACCTCGCGACCCGCATCGTCACCGATTTTCACTCGGCCGCCGCGGCCGGAGACGCGGCCGACGCGTTCGAGCGCCGGTTCGCCCGCCGGGAGGTGCCCACCGACGTCGAGGACTTCCGGGCGAGAATGAAGAACGACGATCGCAGACTGACGTCCATCATGGTCGCCGCCGAGCTCGCGAAGTCCCGAGCCGCCGCAACGCGGGTCATCGCACAGGGCGGGGTCCGGGTCGACGGCGTTCGTGTGTCTGACCGATTCCACATGGTTCCGGCCGACCACCCGCCGTTTGTCCTGCAGGTCGGCCGGCGCGCGCGCCGGATTCGACCGTTCCGTCCGAAAGTCTGAGCCGCGCCTGCGGGTCCGGCGCATCGACGTCCGTCCGTTCCGGCGGCCCACGCACCTTCCATTCCGCAGGTCGAGCCAAGAACGGTACGAGTTCGACCACGGACCCTCGTCGGGCCGGCGCCGCGCCGCGTGTTTCGTTCCGGAGCACGGATGGTGGCCTGCGACCGACGTGCGGAGCCGCACGGTGGCCCCCCGTTGGGGCCTCCCGCAAGAAAACCGCGGACGCGTGTTGACACCCATCGTCGCGATCTGTAAAATCACTCTTCTGTCCGCTGGAGAGCGCGCTGCGCTCGCCGGGCGGGCACCCGCGGTCGGGAAGACCCTGAGCGTGCGCGGGTTCTTTGAAAACTGGATAGGACGTTGACGTGGAAACACGTCGAGTATCAGCCTCGACGCCAAATTCGAGACAACGCACGAGCCATATGGCTTTCGTGTTGAATCACACGGCGCCCGGCGGCCGTTTTCGGTTTCCGGGTTCCGACGTCTTCAACTTGAGAGTTTGATCCTGGCTCAGAATCAACGCTGGCGGCGTGCCTCATCCATGCAAGTCGAACGCGAACGCGTCCTTCGGGACGCAAGTAGAGTGGCAGACGGGTGAGTAACGCGTGGGTGACCTACCTTCGAGTGGGGGATAACCTTCCGAAAGGAGGGCTAATACCGCATAACATCCCGCCCTTGGATGGGTGGTGATCAAAGTCGGGGATCTTCGGACCTGGCGCTTGTTGACGGACCCGCGTCCGATTAGCTTGTTGGTAGGGTAGCGGCCTACCAAGGCGACGATCGGTAGCCGGCCTGAGAGGGCGGACGGCCACACTGGGACTGAGATACGGCCCAGACTTCTACGGGAGGCAGCAGTAGGGAATTGTTCGCAATGGGCGAAAGCCTGACGACGCAACGCCGCGTGGAGGACGAAGACCTTCGGGTTGTAAACTCCTGTCGAGCGGGAAGAACTGCCCGCGGGCCAATACCCCGCGGGCTTGACGGTACCGCTAAAGGAAGCCCCGGCTAACTCCGTGCCAGCAGCCGCGGTAAT
>VXME01000010.1:0-4624 GCA_009861545.1 Acidobacteriota bacterium
GCCTGTGCTTCAACCCCCTGGGCCGGCTGGCCAACTCGAACGCCCTCCGCTACGCCCCGGTGTCGGAGGTCTCGCTGTTCGCGCCGACCGAGACGGTGGCCGGGACGGTGTGGGCCGCATTGTTCCTGTCGGAGTTGCCCGGTGTCAGCACGGTGGCCGGCGCAGCGGTGGTGCTGGCCGGCGTGTTCTACGGCACGGTCGCGGCCGGCCGTTCCAAGCGCTTCAGGCCGGGTCCGGGCGGCGCGATTCGTAGGCTGGCCCCGTGAGAGCACTGGTGCAACGGGCGGCCGAAGCCCGGGTGCGGGTGGACGGCCAGGTCATCGGCGAGATCGGTCCGGGCCTGTGCTGCTTGGTCGGAGTGACCCACGGCGACGACCGGGACGCCGTGGTGAAGCTGGCCGCCAAGCTGTGGAATCTGCGCATCTTCGCCGACGAGAACGGCCACATGAACCGGTCTGTGGCCGACACCAGCGGCGAGCTGCTGGTCATCAGCCAGTTCACGCTGTACGGCGACACCCGCAAGGGCCGCCGGCCGTCGTTCATCGCCGCGGCCGCGCCCGACGAGGCGGTCCGCCTGATCGACGAGTTAGTGGCAGAGTTGCGACGTCTGGGTGCCACCGTGGCCACCGGCTCCTTCGGGGCCAATATGGCAGTGGAGCTGACCAACGACGGCCCCGTCACCCTGATGCTCGAAGTCTGACCGATCATGACCGAGCGCAGTATCCATATCCGGACGTGCCCGCTGTGTGAGGCGATGTGCGGGCTGGAAGTGCACCACGACGGCAGCGAGGTCAAGCTGATCCGTCCCAACCGCAACGACGTGTGGTCCAGGGGCTACATCTGCCCCAAGGGCACGACGCTCGGACACCTGCACGCGGACCCCGACCGGTTGCGGGCGCCGCTCGTGCGCAACTCGTCGGGCGACTTCGTCGAGGCGGGCTGGGACGAGGCTTTCGAGCGGTGTGCCGAGCTCATCGGCGACGTCCGTTCCTTGCATGGCATCGAGGCGATCACCGCCTATGTGGGCAACCCGGCGGCCCACAACTACTCGATCAGCCGCTACGTGGGCCTGTTCATGGGCCTCGCCGGGCTGCCGGTGATCTACTCGGCCGGGACCGTGGACCAGTGGCCCAAGAACGTCGTGTGCCAGCTGATGTACGGCCAGGCCTGGCGCATCCCGGCGCCCGACATCGAGCGCACCGACTTCATGGTGGTGCAGGGGGCCAACCCCCATGCCAGCCAGGGCAGCCTGCTGGCCCACGCCGACGTGCCCGCTGCGCTGGACCGGGTCCGCGAGCGCGGCAAGGTGGTGGTCATCGACCCCCGCCGCACCGGGACGGTCAAGCACGCCGACCAGTGGCTGCCGGTGAGGCCCGGCACCGACGCCCTGCTGCAGCTGGCCGTGGTGAACGTGCTGTTCGCCGACGGCCTAGTGCGGCTCGGGCATCTGGCCGACCGGCTCAAGGGCGTCGACGAGGTCCGCCGGATCGCGGCCGGCTTCCCGCCCGAGCGGGTGGCAGACGCCTGCGGCACCAGCCCCGAGCTGATCCGCACGCTGGCCCGCGAGTTCGCGGCCGCCGACCGGGCCGTCTGGTATGCCCGCATCGGCACCTGCAACCAGGAGTTCGGCACCCTGGCGTCGTGGCTGCCCGACGTGATCTGCGCGCTGACCGGCAACCTCGACTCGGTGGGCGGCCTGATGTGGGCCAAGCCGGTGGCGGTGCCCGCGGCCCAGCAGGACTGGGGCACGCCCAAGGGCTTCGGTCGCTGGCACAGCCGGGTGCGGGGCGCCCCGGAGGCGCTCGGACAGTTCCCGGTGTCGTGCCTGGCCGAGGAGATCGACACGCCCGGGCCCGGCCAGATCAAGGCCCTGGTGGTGATCTGCGGCAATCCGGTGATCTCGGCGCCCGACTCCGGCCGCCTCGACGCGGCCCTGCCCCAGCTCGACGCCATGATCTCGCTCGACAACGCCCTAAACGAGACGTCGCGCCACGCCGACGTGATCCTCCCCGGCCTCTCGGCGCTGGAGCAGCCCCACTGCGACGAGCTGCTGTGGGGGTGGGCCACCCGCTCCGCCGCCAAATGGTCGCCTCCACTGTTCCCGCCCGCCGACGACCGGCCCCACGAGTGGGAGATCCTGCTCCGCCTGGGCGCCATCTGCGCCGGCATCCCCGCCGACACCGACGCGGCCGCCATCGACGACGGCTACTTCTCGAACCTCGCCGCCCTCTCGGGCGCCGACCCGGAGACCGCGCTAGCCACCGCGCCCGCACCGGGACCGGATCGCCTTTACGACCTGTCGATCCGTATGGGACCGTGGGGCGACCGCTACGGCGAGAACCCCGGCGGGCTCACGCTGGCCAAGCTCAAGGAGCATCCCGACGGCATCGACTTCGGGCCGATGGTGCCCCGCATCGACGAGATCGTGCTGCACGACGACGGCAAGGTCGACCTGGCCCCTGACCACATCACCGCCGACATCGATCGCCTCGCCGCGCGGCTGGACCGGCCGGCCGAGCCGCTGGTGCTGACCAGCCGTCGCCATCTGCGCTCCAACAACTCCTGGATGCACAACGTCAAGGTGCTGGTCAGCGGCAAGGACCGCTGCACCCTGCTCATCCATCCCGAGGACGCCGCCACCCGGGGCGTCGCCGACGGGGCCATGGCCGTCGTCTCGTCCGCCAACGGCTCCATCGAGGTGCCTGCCGAGGTCAGCGACGAGATGATGCCCGGTGTGGTGTCGCTGCCCCACGGCTGGGGCCACGACAAGCCTGGCACCCGCCTGTCGGTGGCCCGTGAGCATGCCGGGGTCAACAACAACCTGCTGGCTCCGCCCGACTTCGTGGACGTCCCCTCCGGGAACGCGGCCGTCAACGGCATCCCCGTCGAAGTCGTCCCCGCCTGAGGAAAGGCTGAGCGAGAGTGCGTGAGTTCGATCGGGAGTCGACCGTCGACGAGGTTCTCGACGGCATGGACCTGTCCGGGAAGGTGTTCGCCGTCACCGGATCGTCGAGCGGGCTGGGGGAGGAGTCGGCCCGGGGGCTGGCGTCCCGGGGCGCGCACGTCGCCATGGCGGCCCGCGACGCCGGGAGCAATGCAGAGGCCGCGCAACGGATCCGCGCCGCTGTCCCGGGCGCAGACCTGTCTCTGCACCAACTGGACCTCGCCGACCTGTCCAGCGTGGCCCGCTTCGCGGAGCAGGTCGTCGGCGTGCTCGATCACGTCGATGTCCTGATCAACAATGCCGGCGTCATGGCCTGTCCCGAGGGCCGCACCGCCGACGGCTTCGAGACGCAGTTCGGCACCAACCACCTCGGCCACTTCGCGTTGACCGTGCGGCTGATGCCCCTGCTGCGCCGGGCACAGAACCCGAGGGTGGTGACCCTGTCCTCGGGCGGGCACCGCATATCCGACGTGGACCTCGACGATCCGAACTTCGACACCACCCCCTACGACGCGTGGGTCGCCTACGGGCGGTCCAAGAGCGCCAACGCGCACTTCGCGGCGGAGCTCGCCCGGCGCTCGGGAGGATCGATGGTGTCATTCTCGGTTCACCCGGGCGCGATCGTCACCCGGCTGGGCCGTCACCTGACGCCGGAACTCACCGAGGCGCTGATGGCGCGGGCAAGGGCGAGCGCTTCCCGGCAGGGCGGCAGTTCCGGTGGCGGTATGCGCTTCAAGAGCGTCGAGGCAGGCGCGGCCACGCAGGTGTGGGCCGCCATCTCGCCCGATGCCGCCGCCCACAACGGTGGGTACTTGGCCGACTGCGGACCGACGGCCCCGGGCCCGGGCGAGCAGGGCTACGAGCCGTGGATCGCTGATGCCTCCACCGCCGGACGCTTGTGGGAACTGAGCGAGCGCCTGGTCGGCCTCGCCCTCGCTGACTCCTGACCGCAGGAGCGGCGGGCTACCCTCCGGCCCATGCCGAACGGCTCCCAACCCGCCAACGAGGCTCGCGCCGGCCAGGACCGGCTGCCCATCGAGGGCATGACAGCCGTTGTCACCGGCGGAGCCAGCGGCATAGGCAAAGGGATCGTCAAGGCCCTGCTGCGCCGGCGGGCCCGGGTGGTGATCGCCGACATCGAGGAGCCCGTGCTGGAGCGGGCGGTGGGGGAGTTGTCGCCTCTGGGCCCGGTTGAGGGGGTCCCCACCGACGTCAGTGACGAGGAGTCGGTCACCGCGCTGGCCGAGCACGTGTTCGAGGCTTACGGGGTCTGCAACCTGCTGTTCTGCAACGCCGGGGTCACCTCGGGCGGCGGCGGCAAGCCCTGGCAGCAGGAGCCGAACGACTGGCGCTGGTGCTTCGGCGTCAACGTGTTCGGGGTGGCCATCTGCACGTGGGCCTTCGTGCCCCGCATGATCGCCTCGGGCGAGCCCGGCCAAGTCATCGTCACATCCTCGGGTGACGGCGGGTTCGCCCCCGTGCCGACGGCTTCGGTGTACGCCTCCTCGAAGGCCGCAGCCAGCTGCTTCACCGAGGCCCTCAACCACAACCTCATCAGTGAGGGCACCAACCTGCGGGCGTCAGTGTTCTACCCGTCGGGCGGCATGATGGACACCGGCCTGTTCAACGCTCAGCGCAACCGTCCCGAGCACCTGCAACGGGTGGGGGAGGGGACCGGGC
>VXME01000010.1:4634-4939 GCA_009861545.1 Acidobacteriota bacterium
GGGGGGTGTGCGCCCCGGGGGGGGGAGCCTCACGTGCCAGCAGCTCAAGGGGATCGTGGCCGAGATGCGCGGCAGCGAGCCCGAAGTGGCCGATCTTGACGAGCTGGGCGAGTTCGTGCTCGACGGCGTGGCCGAGCGCCGCTATGTCATCGCCCGCGATCTCGACGAGACCGCCGAGCTGCTGCACTCCCGGGCCGATGCCATCGGCCGAGCGGAGATGCCTCCGGGTCACAACCTCGCAACCTGAGCGGAACCGAATTGGCAGCCCGGGACGCCCGAAACGGCACTCTCCGCTGCCAATTCGG
>VXME01000011.1:0-11572 GCA_009861545.1 Acidobacteriota bacterium
GGGATGGGCCGAAAGCCGAGCCAGCGAGGCGTTTCGGGGCGCCAGTAGCTTGGCGGGGGAAGTCGAACATGCGGGGCAGCGGCGCGAGCCGAATCGCGGTTGGGGCGTGTCTCGGACTCCTGGGTCTCTGGCCGGTCGCGCCGGTGCTCGGGCAGCAGGCGGATCTGCGCTTGGTCGACGCCGTTCGGAGCGGCGATCACGGCACGGCGCGGGCGCTGCTGCTGGAATCGGTCGATGTGAACGTCCGGCAGCCGGACGGGGCGACGGCGCTGCACTGGGCGGCCTACCTGAACGATCTCGAGACGGCCGAGCTGCTGCTGGCGGCCGGCGCCGTGCCGGACGCGTCGAACGAGTTGGGCGTGACGCCGCTCTACCTGGCGTGCGAGAACGGGAACGCGGCGGTGGCGCGGGTTCTGCTTGCGGGCGGCGCCACGCCGCACGCCGTGCTGCCGAGCGGCGAGACCACCCTGATGACGGCCGCGCGCGCCGGCAGCGTCGGCGCGGTGCGTGCGTTGCTGGCGCACGGCGCCGATGCGCGGGCGCGGGAAACGACCGAGGAGCAGACGGCTCTCATGTGGGCCGCGTCGCAGCGTCATTCCGGGGTGGTCGCGGCCTTGCTGGACGCGGGAGCGAACGTCCACGCGCGTTCTCGCGTCCGTCCCGTGGTGACGGCGCACTCTGCTCGTACGAGCAGCGAGGGCGCCGTGGTGGTGGTCGAAGAGGGCGGCTTCACGGCGCTGTTGTTCGCGGCACGGAGTGGAGATCGGGCCTCCGTCGAGCTGCTGCTCGATGCGGGTGCGGACCCCAACGACGTCGCCCCGGCTGGGACCAGCGCACTCGTCGTGGCGGCCCACAGCGGCCACGGCGAGCTGGCCGCGCTGCTGCTCGACGCCGGCGCCGACCCGAACGCCGACGGGGCCGGCTACAACGCTCTGCACGCGGCGATCCTGCGCGGCGACGAGACGCTGGTGGAGACGCTTCTGGCCTTCGGCGCGGATCCGGACGCGCGTCTGGTTCGCGGCACACGCTACGCGCGGCAGGGCAAGCTCTTCGCGCTGGACATGGCCTGGACCGGCGCGTCGCCTTTCTTTCTCGCGGCCAAGTTCGGACGGGGCGACATCATGCGCCGACTGGCCGAGAGCGGGGCGGATCCGCATGCCGGCCTGGATGGCGGCGTAACGCCGCTGATGGCCGCTGCCGGCATGCTCACCCGCGGGTTCGGCCGGGCCGGCAAGGACCGCCTGGGACGCGAGATGGACTCGGCGGAGATGGAGGTCGCCCTCACGCAGGATCCCGATCTCCGCGGCGTCATGGCCAGCGGCATCGACGCGGTGAAGGTAGCGGTCGAATCGGGCGCCGACGTAAACGCCGCAAGCGCTACCGGCGACACCGCCTTGCACATGGCCGCTTTTCACGGCTTCAAGACCGTGGTGCGCTACCTCGTGAGCCGGGGCGCCAGGATGGAGGCGACCAACCTCCGCGGGGAGACGCCGCTGGATCGGGCGCTCGCCGCGCGGGCCCCGGCGCGGCTGACCCGCAGCCTGACCGACTACAGCGATACCAGCACGGCCGATCTGCTGCGGGCCCTGGCCGCGGTCGAGTAGCGGCCGCTATCCAACTTGGCGCCCGCACCCTCGATAGGCGACAGCAGTCGCTGCCCGTACCCCCCCCTCGCGGGGCCGGCGCGATGCTATGCTCGCACCCGGAGGAGGACAGGCGCAATGAAGACGGTACAGAAGCTGACGCTCGACGACGCGCGCGTCATCATGGCCGGCGCGGAGGCCAAGGCTCGCGAGATCGGCGTCGACATGGATATCGCGATCACGGACGACAACGGCAGCCTGTTGATGTTCCAGCGGATGGACAACGGGCGGATAACCAGCATCGACGTGGCGATCAGCAAGGCGTTCACGGCCGCGGCGGCGCGGCGCGCGACGCGCGCCTACGGTGAGGTGAGCGGACCAGGCGGTCCCGCCTTCGGCATCCACGTGAGCAACCAGGGACGGTTCATGATCGTGGCGGGCGGTCTGCCGCTGTTCGTCGACGAGCAGATCGTCGGCGGGGTCGGCTGCAGCTCCGGCACGCCCGATCAGGACGAGGTCGTGGCGCAGGCGGGCATCGACGCGTTCCTCGCGAGCCTCGGCTGAGGAGCGCGGCGCGCGCGAAAACGGGAGGGCACCTGGGAAACGGCAGGGGCGGCGGCATCCTGGCGTGCGCGGCGCTGTGCGCGGTCGTCGCGGGCTGCGGACAGCAGGACTCGCACGTCGAGTCGCCGCCGTCGTTCGACGAGCAGGGCGTCGTCAACGAGACGTGGCGCATCCTCAAGATGGCGACCGCGCATGACGTCATCACGCTCGAGGTGGAGATGACGGATCTGGAGGCGGCGCCCGACGTCGCACGCGAGCTGATGGCGCCGCTCGAGAGCCGCTATGCGGAAGCGCTCATCTACGTGTACGCGGCTGGAGAGGGTGAGGGAGGTCACGTACCGGCGATGCGGTTCCAGTGGACCGCGGACGGCGGACTCGTCGCGATGGAGTACTAGGAGCCAGGAGGCATCCACGGAGAGACGCATGCAGTCGGCACCGCATCCCCCGGAGAGGCAGTGGTTGCCGGAGTGTTGCGCGGCGAGGCCGGCGCGATGCTATGCTCGCAATCGGGGAAGCCAAGACAGTTCACCAGCATCGACGTGGGTGATCGGCAAGGCGTTCAGGGGGCGCCTGGACACTGGCGGCCGGGGCGGCTTCAGGGGCGCGCGGGTATTGCGCGCCGTCGTGGCGGGCTGTGAGGAGGCGGAATCTCACATAGAGCAGTGAGTCTGTTGGTTGCCGTCGCGTGTGGCGTGCCGGCTCGTTCGGGCGTAGCGGGCGGGCACTCGGTGTGCGGCGTTGGCGAGAATGCGATGATCGATGCGTGTGGAGTGACACATCCCGGTCGGGTCCGCGCCGTCAACGAGGACACGTTCCTGGTCGACCACGAGCTGCAGGTGTTCGTCGTGGCGGACGGCATGGGTGGGCACAATGCAGGAGACGTGGCGTCGAGAATCGCGGTTGAGACGGTCCGGGCGTTCGTGGCCCGAAGTCGAGATCAGGCAGAGTGTACGTGGCCCTACGGCATCGACGGAAATCTGTCGCTGGACGCGAATCGCCTGCGGACCGCGTTGCGGGTGGCCAATCGAAGGGTATTCAAGGCTGCGGACGATCGTGACGACTACGCGGGGATGGGCACGACGATCGTTGCGGCTCTCGTGGGAGAGAACCACGTCTGTTACGGCGGGGTGGGCGACAGTCGAATGTACGCCTACAGCGGCGGTGCTCTTTCACAGGTCACGCAAGACGACTCGTGGGTGGCGACGATACTCGCGGCGGATCCTGCAATGACGAAAGAAGAAATGGCGTCGCATCCGATGCGGCACATGTTGACGAAGGTGCTCGGCGCGACGGCGACGATCGACCTCGACGTTTCCGAGCGGCGATTGCAGGACGGCGACCGGTTTCTGCTCTGCAGCGACGGGTTGCACAACGCGCTGGACGACACGGCACTGGATGCGGTCCTTTCGACCGCTTCCTCCGCCAACGATGGGGTAGACCGTCTCCTGCAGACCGCACTCGATGGGCCGGCCGCCGACAACGTGACGGCGATTGTCGTGCATTATTCGACATGACCGAGCTTGACGACGATACTGCGCGAGTTCCTGCCGAGCCGAACAAGCCGAGCGGGCCGGAGCGGATCGGGCGTTACACCCTGCTCGATCGCATCGGCAAGGGCGGCATGGGCGTAGTGTACCGGGCCCGTGACACACAGTTGGACCGGGTCGTGGCACTGAAGATGATCGTGACCGAGCTGGCGGACGAGGAAGAGACGCGACAGCGTTTCGTCCGCGAGGCGCGCGCCGCGGCCGATCTGAACCACCCGAACATCATCAAGATCTACGATTTTGGCGAGGAAGCCGGGCGCGCGTACATCGTCATGGAGCTTCTTGCGGGACGCAGTCTCTCGGAAGTGCTGGAGGATGGCAAGGCCATACCCTTCGAGAGCGCGATGGTGCTCATGCGCGGGCTGGCGGCAGGGCTCGCTTTTGCGCACTCCCGCGCCATCGTGCACCGTGACCTGAAGCCGGGAAACCTCTTCCTTCCCGACAACGGTCCGGTAAAGATCCTCGATTTCGGCCTGGCCCGCATCGCCAGTTCGAAGCTCACGCGCAGTGGGCTCATCTTCGGCACCCCCGATTACATGTCGCCGGAGCAGGTCCGCGGCAAGGTCGTCGACCACCGGTCCGACATCTTCTCGTTCGGCGCGGTGTGCTACCACCTGATCGCCGGTCGGAAGCCGTTCGCGGCCGGTTCGCTGCCGCTGGTCATGCGCAAGGTCCTCGAAGAGAATCCGGAGCCGCTCACCGATGTCCCTTCGATGGTCGCCCGAGTCGTTGCCAAGGCGCTGCAGAAGGATCCGGCGGCCCGCTACCAGACCTTCGACCAATTGCGGGGCGATCTCGACCGCGTCGGCGAGACGGAGGAGCGGCAGGCTACCGTCCTGATTCCGCGTGGCCCGGCGCGGACCACGTTCCCACGGATCGGCCGCTACGAGATTGTCGAGCAGATCGGCCGCGGCGGCATGGGGGTCGTCTACCGCGCGCACGATCCGGTGCTCGACCGGGACGTAGCCATCAAGAGCATTCTGGGCGACTTCTCGCCCGAGTCGGGTGCCGCCGAGCAGTTCGAGCGCGAAGCGCGGGCCGCGGCGCGTCTGCAGCACGCCAACATCATCACGATCTACGAACTGGGAATGTCGGAGGGATCGCCGTACATCGTGATGGAATTCCTGGCTGGCGCGGATCTCGAAGCGGTGATGCGCGGACCGCGGCGCCCTTCGCTCGCAACGCGGCTCGACCTGGTCATGCAACTGTGCGCGGGTCTCTCGTTCGCACATCGGCAGGGCATTGTGCACCGCGACATAAAGCCAAGCAACGTACGCGTTCTCGGGGACGGCAGCGTCAAGCTGATCGACTTCGGAATCGCCAAGATCTCACGGTCGGCACCGACGTTCGGCGATCTGGCCGGCAGCGTGGCGTGCATGTCCCCGGAGCAACTGGACGGGGCCAGCGTCGACACGCGGAGCGACGTCTTTGCCGTGGGTGTGTTGATGTACGAGCTGTTCGGCGGGCGTCCGCCGTTTGCCGGAGACACGCCGACGGCGATCGCGTATGAGGTGTTGAATCACGATCCGCCGGCGGTGACGACGATCAACAACGAAGTGCCCAAGGCACTATCCGACGTAGTCGCCCGTGCGCTGGAGAAGCGACCCGACCAACGCTACGAGGATGGGGCCGCCCTCGCGGATGCGTTGGCGATGGCGCTGCCCGATGCGTTGCGGCCGGTCCTCGACACTCCGCGCGACGCGTTGCTGAACGATCTCGACCTCATCAGGTCGCCTGCCACCGGATCGGATCGCCCTGCGGACGTGGAGGTTTCCGTGCGCCGTTCGGGCGAGACCCTGCCGCCAGCCGCAGGTCAGAGGCGCCGCGGTCGCGCCGCCGCCGTCGCCGCGGCGGTGTTGGCCTTGTCGACCCTTGCCGGCGGCGCAGGCGTTTGGGGTTATCTGATCCTCAGCGATTTGCCCGACGTCCGGCGGCTGCCGCCACCGCCAGTCATCGGTCCCACTCCGGTGTTGGCGCTGACGGTGGAATCCGATCCGCCCGGGGCCCGCATCCTGATCGCCGGGGGCGACTACCTCGGCATCGACGACGAGCCCATCGAGGTAAGCACCCCCGCGACGCTACCGTTTCGCGAGGCATTCCCGAACAGCGTGCAGTTGAGTCGTCCGGGATATGATCCACTCGAAGTGGTCGTGCCTGAAGGCGACGGTCCGACCCGCGTCGTGAGGGCCGTGCTCGATGAACGTCCGCTCGGAACACTCGCCGTGTCCGGGCCGTATGCATTCGAGGTCTGGAGCGGCAACCGCCGGATGAGCGCTGCGGCGACCGATCACGTGCTTCGTTTCCGTAGCGGGGCGACGACGCTTCGTCTCCGCAACCGCGAACTGTTCCTCGATCAGCGGTTCGATGTGCAGATCGCGGCGAACCAGCGGGCGCGGCTGCGCGCCCCGCCTCTCGGTCGACTGACCGTGTACTCCAGACCGGGAAATTGTGAGATTCTGATCGACGGGCAGGTGGTGGGGTTTTCGCCGGTGCGAACCCGTCGGGTCGCGGCCGGGCGCCACGTCGTCGCGCGGAGATGTCCCAATGCTGAGCAGAATGCATCCGAGAGGCGAACGATCTCGGCCGGGTCCGAGGAGACAGTCAGGTTCGGCCCGCTGTCGTAGCGACGACAGACGGCGGCGCCTCGTCGCCTGGGTCGTCGCCTGCGCTTGCGGCACCGTCGGCTGGCCCGCGGCTGCTCAGGCCCAGAGCGAGGTGCTGGCCGCGCGCCGCTTCGAGAGCGGCGTGGCCTTTGCGCGCGACGGCAGTCACGACCAGGCGTTGATAGATTTCACCGCCGTCGTCGACCTGTATCCGGACAGCGCGGTAGCCGACAATGCGCTGCTCGAGATCTCGCGTCACTACCTCGACGTGCTTCGCGACGGTCCACGCGCAAGGGCCGCGGCGGAGCGGATAGTCAACAACTCGAGCTACTCACAGGGTGACGCCGCGCTCGGCGCGTACATCGTCCTCGGGCGGACGATGATGATGACAGCCCGGAGCGAGACCGAGCGGATGGACGCGCTCGCCAACTTTCAGCGGGGGTTGCGCCTACATCCGGACAGCAATGCGGTTCCGGAGGGGATGTACTACGTTGCGGCGGCGTACGAGCGGCTCAACCAGCCCGACGCCGCATTCGAAGCCTATCAGCAGGTAGTGACTGCGTACCCGCAGAACGCTTGGGCCATTCGGGCACGTATTGGCGCCGGCACCATGCGCGCGTTTCAGGAAGATCCCATCGGGGCGATGGAGGAATTCCAACGCGTTCGTCAGGAGTTCCCCGAATGGCCGGAAGCGGCCGAGGCGCTGGCCAGAACGACGATTCTCTTCAGGCTGCATATCCGTCCGGCGGGTGCGACCTACAGTGTGTCGCGCGCCGGGCCAGCCCGGCGCATCGACAGGCGGGTCATCGCATTGGCGACCGACACCGCGGGCAACGTCGTCTTTGCGACCGACCGCGGAGTGTCCTCCTTGGCGGGAGGCGTGCGACTGCCACGGGTAGACAGACCGAGAGGGCTCGCCGTGGACCGCGCCGGCAACGTCGCCGTCATCGCCCGCGGCCGGCTCGCGGGAGAGACCGGCCCCGCACTCGTGGCGGCCGTTCCCGATGACGGAGAGCTGCGACCGCTTACCGAAATCGATGCGGCCGTCGAGTTGTCAAGCGGCGAGTGGCTGGTTGCGGACCGCGATCAAAACGCCGTGCTGCGCTTCCGTGACTCCACCTACATGAATCGCTACGCGACGGTAAGGGCCCGGCGACTGGCGGTCGATTCGGAGGACCGCGTCGTGATGCTCGACGACGATGAACGGATTTCGGTGTATGCCGACGGGCGAGAGATCGCCCAGATTCCGACGCGGAGCGGAGCCTACAGGATTGACAACCCCGTCGACGTGGCGTTCGACGCCCTGGGGCATCTCTACCTGCTCGACCGGGAGGGGGTCTACGTGTTCGGTCGTGACTTCCGCCTCCTGACGATGTTTACGCGCGATTCCTCCGCCGCGGTGCCCTTCGACCGCGCGACGGCGCTGACGGTCGATGCGTACGGGCGCCTGTTCGTAGCGGATGATCGCGATGACCGGATATACGTGCTGCAATAGGGAGGAATGGATGTCTGGTCGTCTCCTGGCGGGCGGCATGTTCGCCGCGCTCCTGCTGGTCAGCGGCTCGGCCCCGGCGCAGCCGGCGGGCGATGCCGAGTTGGCCGAAGCCGAGCGACTGTTCGACGCGTTCCAGTTCGAGGCCGCGATCTCGGTGCTGGATCCGCTGATCGATCGCTTCGACGACCCCGGCGCCGACCGGACCGAGCTACTCGCCCGAAGCTACGAGTTGCGTGGGCGCGCGGCCTTCAATCTCGGGCGGGCGCAGACCGCGCGCTCGGACTTTATCCGCTTGTTGGAGAGCGATGCGTCGGTACGCCTCCCCGCGGATGCATCCCCGCGCCTGATCGAGTTCTTCGATGCCGTTCGGGCAGAGACCGTCGGCACGCTGTTCGTCACGATGGACCCGCCCGGACGTCTGGTCGTCGACGGGCGCGAGATCCTTCTGGACGCCCTGAATACGGTCGTGGACGTGGTCGCCGGGTCGCACACCATTCTCGCAACATTGCCTGGTCATCGTGAACAGCGCCAGGACGTAGTCATCGTGGCCGGCCAGGGATACAGCCTCGACATCCGGCTCGAGCGCGTCTACGGCTCCCTGACGGTCGCGACGGATCCACCAGGCGCGCGCGTGAGCGTGGATGGCCAATACGCGGGAGAAACAGCACCAGGAATTGGGCCTTCCGGTCCTTCCGTGCCTATCCTGGTCACCGACTTGATGTCTGGACAACATCAACTGCGGCTCGAACGACCCTGTTCGGCCCCGCAGTCTGTACCGTTCAACATTCCAGACCCTCCGGTGGACGCCGACATCGGGGTCATACAGCTCGAACCGGCGATCGCCACGGCGATAATCGAGTCTCCGGTGGACGGGGCGATGGTCTACGTTGACGGAGTCCTCCGCGGCCGCGCCCCCACCCGGTTCGACGACATCTGCGCCGGAGAGCGGGAGATCGAGGTCAGAACCCAGCGGCGGCGATTCGTGGACCGTCGCGACTGGCGGGCGGGAGACATGATGACCCTGCGCGCCGACTTTCGATGGGCCTTCATGCTCCTGCCTGACGGACCCGCGTCTGGACGCGACAACCAGGTGCTCTCGCGAGTCGAGGCGGCCCTCCAGGATTCGCAACGCGTTCTACTTCTGAGCCCGACACCGGGCGAATTGCAGGCCATCGCCGCTACGGGCGGCCTGATGTCGGTAGTGACGAACGAGTTCCGCAGCGTCGCCGAACGGCGCGCCGCGGGAGAGCGTCTGGCGGATGCGCTCAATGTGCAAGGCGTGGCCTGGGTGACGCAGGTCGAGGGCGGCGCACCCGATACATGGTCGCTGTCGGTACTGGCGCGCGGCAGCGGGGTTACGGACACTCTACGGGTGAGCCTGGGGGACCTCGGTTCGCGGGCGGCAGCGATCCGGTTGTTGAGCGCTGAGGCGCCGATTATCGTACGCCCGTCGCTCGGCGTGTCCCTGGTCGACGTGGCCGACGTCGAAGGCGCAGCGGTCGTCCGTGTGCCCACAGGAAGCGCGGGTCAGATTGCCGGCCTCACCGTGGGTGACGTGGTCGCGGCCGTCAATGGAATTCCGGTGACCTCGACGGGCGAACTGGGTCGGGCGCTCGCGGCGCGCGGTGTGGGCGCCGAGCTGAGTCTGAGCGTGCGTCGAACGGCGCGAAGTCGCACGGTTACCGCTCGTGTCTCCGAGACGCCGGACGTCGTCCCGCTGGACGATGCGAGCCGTCTGTCCAATCTGCTGCTGCCGGACATGGAAGACGCGGTCGCCGTATCCGCGACGGCGCTCGGGCAGTCGGCCGCACGCCTGAATCTCGCCGCGACTCACATCCGTCTGCAGAATTGGGACCGCGCCCTGCGTGAGCTCAATCAGGCAGTATTGCCGGACGGTCCCGGCGTCTCCGCCGGGACGGTGTCGTACCTCACCGCGCTGTGCCTCCTGGAAATCAGCCAGTTGTCCGCCGCCGAAGCGGCCCTGCGACGCGCCGTGGCCGCGGAGGAGAGCGTGCTCTTCGTCGGCGGGCCCCGCGTATCCGCGCTCGCTCAGGAGCGACTGCGAGAGCTCTTCGGGCAGCGCCGGTGAGCTCCCGATGTCCGCGCGGAGCCGCCGCGGATGCCGGGGAAGCTGACCGACGATCTGCAGTGGGTGAGCGTTCACCGATCCAGCATCGATCCGCGCGTCAGCGACACCGCAGCTTGGGCGCTGGCGTGTGAAACCGCAATCGGCGCCCCCGCCGCGGCCGAAGCGGTCGACCTCCTCATCGAGGGCTCCGTCGGTTGCTCGACCGCGGCCGGCGGACGTGGCGACCTGACGGCGTCCGAGATCCTCGGCCTGGAGGGAGCCCTTCAAGGAGTGCCCTCCACGCGGCGGACCTGGGCGCACGAACCATCCCAGCAGTTCTACGGCATGTACGCGTTCGACGAGCTCATACCGGTACAGCACTTAGACGAGAGAACCGCCAAATTGGGAGAAACGTTGGTGGTCATCGATCCGTGACCGGATCGAACGGATGGATCCAGACGGGCGGGCGGCGGGTTGCTTCAGAATCGACATTCGCCGTAGCATGGGTGCCGGATTTCACGGCGAGCAAGGGGGACCTAGGGTGCCTGCAGTCAGCGTTCGACAAATCGCCGTTCTCGTGTACCTGTTGCTCGCTGCCCCCTCTTTGGCTCTCGGTGTCGCATCGCAGCAGGAACAGGACACCCAGCCGAGCTTGCAACGAGCCATCGAGCTCATAGAAGACGGCGACTTCGCGGCGGCCGCTTCCATCCTCGAGACGATAACGGCCGGCCCGGCCGACCGGGAGAACGTGTCGTCCGAGCCGCGCGACATGGTCCTGGCGTACCTCTATCTGGGCATCGCACGCATGTATCTCTCCGGCGAGAACGACGCCGTTGCCGGCGAGGACGACGCGCGCGAGGCCTTCCAGGACGCGCAGCGGCTGGATCCCACGTTTCAGCCGGAAGAGGTGCCGAGACGTGTCATGGACGTGTGGGAAGAAGTGCGTGACCTCGGCGCCGTCGTCGTGGTCACCGTGCCAGAGGGCGCGGCGGTGTATGTGGACGGGGAGATGAGAGGGAATTCACCCGTAGACCTAGCCATGCTCCCGCCGGGCGAGTACCGCATCACGGTGACCACGGACGGGTACGTCGACGGCAGTCGCGTGGTGGCGGTCGCTCCGGGCAGCGACGAGACTCTCCGTTTCGAGTTGACGCCGACGCGGGCGCAACCGGCAGCGGGCCAGGATGCCACGGTGGCCGAAGCAGAGGCGGCGGAGGCGGGAGTGCAGGTGGAAACACCGGTTGACAGGGGCCGTGACGGCCGTGGCACGGCTGGTGACGCGGGCGCCGTGGCTACGGCCGACGGCGGGTTGGGGACGGGCGCGCTGGTCGGTATCCTCGGCGGGGCGGGCGCGGCGGCGGGTGTCGGGTTGGCGGTCGCCGGCGACGACTCCACCCCGCCCGTCCCGGAGCCGATCATACCCACGGGGCCTGATGGCCGAGCCGTTCTCATCGAGTTCTACAACGCCACGAACGGTGCGAACTGGACCAACAGTGCGAACTGGAACAGCAGCGAACCTCTCGGCGCCTGGCACGGTGTGGCCACGGACGGCAACGGTCGCGTGAGACGATTGGATCTCTTTGGCAACCAGTTGACGGGTTCGATACCGTCCTCCCTGGGCAGCCTCACCAATCTGGAGTACTTGCATCTCGGCGGCAACCAGTTGACGGGTTCGATACCGTCCTCCCTGGGCAGCCTCACCAATCTGGAGT
>VXME01000011.1:11672-32565 GCA_009861545.1 Acidobacteriota bacterium
AACCAGTTGACGGGTTCGATACCGTCCTCCCTGGGCAGCCTCACCAATCTGGCGGAGTTGTGGCTCTCCCGCAACCAGTTGAGCGGGTCGATTCCGGCTGCGTTGTGCCGGTTCGAGGATGCCATCAACCCGCAGCAAGGCGGTGTGCATCTCCCGTGCGCGCAGTCGACGTCGGCGACGGCGCAGAGTCAGGTGGCGCTGTCGGTGAGCGATGCGCGGGCGCGGGAAGCGGTCGGCGCAATGGTGGCCTTCGGGGTGACGCTGAGCCGTGCGGCGACAGGCCCGGTGACGGTCGGCTACGCGACGCGAGACGGCAGCGCACGGGCGGGCGAGGACTACGCGGCGACGAGCGGCACGTTGACGTTCGAGGCGGGCGAGACATCAAAGACGGTCGCGGTCGACGTGCTTGACGACGCGCACGACGAGGCCGAGGAGACGTTCGTGCTGGCGCTGTCGAACGTGTCGGGGGCTCGTCTGGAGAACGCCGAGGCGACCGGCACGATCGAGAACACGGACCTGCTGCCGGCGGCGCTGCTGGCGCGGTTCGGGCGGGCGACGGCCGAGCAGGTGGTCGAGCGCGTCGAGGAGCGGATGGGGGCGCCTCGGGAGCGGGGCTTCCGGGCGCGGTTCGCGGGCCGGGAGCTGCAGCCGAGGATGGAGCGCGACTTCGCGCTCGACTTCCTGTCGCAGTTCGGCCGGCCGACGGGCATGCACCCGATGGGCGCGGGCGCGGCTTCGATGGGCGCGGGTGCGGCGTCGGCGGGCGTGGCCGGGAGGGGTCCGCATGCGGCCGGCGCCGGCATGGGCGCACCGGGCGTGCCGGGTGACCTGCGGATGCGCGGTGCGGGAAGCATGTCGGCCACCGGCCCGTCGGGCGGCCTGGGCGGCGGCTACCGCGGGTCGCTTTCGGGGAACGACCTGCTCTCCAACTCGGAGTTCGAGCTGAACCGGGAGCGGCACGGGGGCATCGTCTCGGTGTGGAGCCGCAGCTCGCGGTCGCACTTCGGCGGTCGGGAGGGTGCGCTGTCTCTCGACGGCGATGTGCGCACGACGATGTTCGGCGCCGACTACACGCGCGGGCGGCTGGTGCTGGGCCTGTCGGTGGGTCGCACGCTGGGGCTGGGCAGCTACCGCGGGCGAAGCGACGGCGAGCTGACCTCGTCGATGACCGGCATCTACCCATGGCTGGGCTATCGGGTCAACGACCGCGTCTCGGTGTGGGGGGTGACCGGCCGCGGGACGGGCGCGTTGCGGCTGACCCCGGGCGGCGCAACGGCGCTGGAGACGGGGATGTCGATGGGCATGGCGGCGGTGGGCACGCGGGGCGAGCTGGTCGGCTCGCGGTCCACGGGCGGCTTCGCGCTGGCGTTCAAGGCGGACGCGCTGTGGGTGGGCGCGTCGACCGCGCAGGTGGCCTCGGCGGCGGGCCGGCTGGACGCATCGCAGGCCCGGGTGACGCGGCTGCGGACCGCCCTGGAGGGCTCGCGGGGCTTCACGCTCGGCGGCCGGCTGTCGCTGAGGCCGCGCGTCGAGATCGGTCTCCGGCAGGACGGTGGGGACGCCGAGACGGGCGCCGGGATGGACGTCGGCGGGGGCCTCGTCCTCACGGACCCGGTGACCGGGCTGTCGCTGGACGTGCGGGGGCGGACGCTGGTGCTGCACCAGGCCGACGGGTTCACGGCCCGGGGGGCATCGGTGTCGTTCGGGTGGGACCCGACGCCGTCGAGCCCGCTGGGTTTCGCGGCGAGGGTGGCCCCGTCGTGGGGCGGTCCGGCGCAGGGTTCCGAGGCGCTGTGGGGTGGCGGACCGCTGTCGCGGTTAGGGTCGTACGGCGGGCCGGCGGCGGCCGGACGGATGGATGCGGCACTGGGCTACGGCCTGCCGGTGGGCCGGCGACTGGTGGGCACGCCGCAGGTCGGCGTCGGGACCTCGGCCTACGGGCGGGACTATCGGTTGGGCTACAGCCTCGGCGCGCTCGGGGGGCAGAAGATGGAGTTCGAGCTGGGCGTGGAGACGCAGCACCGGGAGCGGCGGTTGCGCAACGGTAGCGACCTCGGCGTTCTGGGCCGGGCCCGCGTGCGCTGGTAGGCCCGTGGTTCACTGTAGCTCCGTCGCACTCCGGACCGGCGGACGTTTCTTCCCTGGCCGGAGCAGCTCCGGGTTCGCCATGGTCCTCCGGGCCCCTCGGCGTATACTCCTTGCAGGACACTCACGACAGCGAATGGAGAGAGAATCGATGCGTGGGATCAAGGTCAGAAGTGCTGCAAAATTTCTCGCATGCATCAAGCTGAACTCGTTGCACTCGTCGTGATCGCCATGGTCGTTTTCCGGCGACGATGAGGAACCACGGCCGCGTGAGACGAGGCTCGAGCATGTAGAAGATCTCCACTTCAGAGAATCCACAAGAGACGGGGACAATCCCAATGCCCGAACACCCAACCCTTGTTGGCCGCTATCGCGTGGTCGAGCGGCTCAGCAGCGGCGGCATGGGCGTACTGTATCTCGCCCGCGATCCGGCGATTGACAGAATCGTGGCGGTGAAGGTGGCGCGGGTTCGGGACGCCACGCTGCGGCAGCGGTTCATGCGCGAAGCGCGCGCCACCGGGCGCCTTCGTCACCGGAACATCGTCACTATCTTCGACGTCGGCGAGCAGGACGGTGAACCGTTCATCGCCATGGAATACGTGCCCGGGCCAACGCTGGCGGAAATCGTGCAACGGAATGTGCCGCTGCCGATCCTGCAGCGCTTGCGGATGATGCGGGAGTTGTGCGATGGTCTCGCGCATGCGCACGCTGCGGGCATCGTGCACCGGGATATCAAGCCGGCCAACCTGATCGCTCGTGAAGACTCCGGCTCGCTCACCATTCTCGACTTCGGTATCGCGCGGCTGTCGGACTCCACGCTGACAGGCGCCGCCATGCTCGGGACGCTCCATTACATGGCGCCCGAGCAAATCGACGGGCGCAGCGTCGACCATCGGTGTGACATCTTCTCGGCCGGTGTGGTCTTCTACGAGATGCTGTCGTATCGGCGGGCCTTCGGCGGCGACACCCCGACCGGAGTGATGTACAGGATCGCGCACGAAACACCCGTTCCTCTCCCCGAGTTGGTTCCGGAACTGGATCCTGCTCTCATCGACATCGTGGTCCGGGCAATCGCGAAGCGTCCGGAAGACCGGTACCAGCAGTTCGACGAGATGCTCGCGGAGCTCGACACCGTCATCCGCCGCATCGAGCCGGACTCCGCCGAGCTGGACTCCACGATCCTGATCCGGAAGGAAAAACCGGCTGAAGTCCTCGAACGCCGCAAGACCCGGGTTGCGGCGCATCTGGAAGCCGCTGGCCTCGCAATCGACGAGAAGCGTTGGGACGATGCACAGGAGGATCTCGAGCAGGCTGCTTCTCTCGACTCGGACGGCGAGCGCGTGAGGCAGGCGGCCGAGCGCCTCGACGCCGCGCGGACCGCCCACGAGTTCGACGAGCACGTGTCAGTTGCCCGGACCCATCTGCAGAAGCTGGCGCTGACGCAGGCGTCCGAGCGTGTAGAGCTGGCTCTGCAATTGCGGCCGGAGGCTCCGGTAGTGCTGGAACTCCGACGTGAAATCGAGATCCGCCGGACCATCAACCGGCTACTGGAGAAGGCCGAACGGCACCTTGCGGATGGCGAGTTCAATGAGGCGGCGGACGCCGCGGATGCGGTGCTGCAGATCGAGCCGGTGCACGAGGCTGCTCTGCAGTTGAGGCAGCAGACGGAAGCGGCGGAGCGCGAGGCACGGGCGCAGGCCACCGTGGACGCGGCCCGCCGGCTTTGCGCAAGCGGTGACCTGGCGGGCGCACGGGAGATGCTGGAGGGTGTCGATGAGCCCCACGACTTGATCGCAGCCGAGTTGGCCAGCGTCGAGGCGGCGATTCAGCAGAAACGCGAAGCGTTCGAGCGGCTCGTGAGCCAGGCGCGGAGCCATCTTGAACGCGGCGACCTGCACGGGGCCCGGAACCCGATACAGGAAGCACTGCAGGCCCTGGAGGCCGATGTTCTCCCGGCGGGATCGGAGGTGCCGGGCGCGGACGGTTCGGCGGCGGTCGTTTCGGACACGACTCCTCAACCGACGTCGGTTCCAGCGTGGAGTTCCGAAGCGTCGGATGGCGCTGTGAAAACGCTCTTTTCCTCGCCGGCTGCGAAGGCACGCCGGAGGGTGCCGGGGGTCGCGCTTGCCCTCGCAGCCCTGGTCGTGCTCGGGGTTTCGGGGGGACTGTGGTGGGCATCGTCGAAAGCAGATGGGGGGGCGGAGCAGAGCGTCGGCGCCATGCAGGGCGTCGAGCCCTCTGCCGGAGCCTCTGCCGCCCCCGAGAGCGAACCGGAAGACGCCATTGCAGACGCCGCGCTTCCGTTCGCCGAGTCAGTCGCCAGACTTGGAAATACCCGCGCCGGATCTCCTCCGGAGACTGCGTCGCCGGCACGTGAAGCGTCCCCCGCCAACCCTCTTCCGAGTCCTGCGCGTCCGCCACCCGCCGAGCCGCGCAACTCGGAGGTCGTGCGAGTGCTCGCCGACGCGGTCGCCGCGGAGTCAGCCGGGGATCTCGACCGTGCCGTCGCCCACTACGATCGCGCCCTCGCGCTGGAACCGGGCAATCCGCTTGCACAGGATGGGCGGGAGCGTCTCCGGACGTCGATCAGAGGCCGCGACGCGCGCGAGTTCCTGCAGCAGGCAAGCGCCGCGTTCAGCGCCGGACGCTACGCCGACGCGCGGCGGCTCTTTCAGGAATCGCTGGGCCAGGAGGCGTCTCCCGAGGCCAGCATCGGGCTGCAACGCGTCGGCAACGTCGAGGCGCTGATCTGCGAGGGCGAGACCGAATGCGGAAGGCTCGTCGTCCGGGTGACGCCTGCCGCGGAGATCTTCGTAGACGATCGCTCGCTGGGAACGGCGGCCGAATTCGATTTGCGCATCAATCCGGGGCCTCATCGCCTCAGGCTGGAAACCGACGCCTTGCGCCTCCCGCGGATAGCCCGGCTTGCCGCCGGCGAGACGACAGAGATCGACATCGATCTGGAAGCCGACGGGTTCCCCAAATGAGTCGCGGACAACAGGTGGCCGATTCGGTCTCGACAACATCATCGTGCGATGCGACGGCCCGCGACATCGTGATACGGTTGTCACCGAGAGCCTGAGGGGTGATGATGACGGGAGGCGCCTTCGGGATCTTCTCGGCGACGGAGCGACGAGCGGAATGCAGGCGAATTTCTTCTGCAAGACCGGGGCGCTGGCCGGGGCCAACTACGAGATTGGCGAACACGCGACGATCGGTCGCGGGCAGGACAACACGGTCGTATTGACCGATGACGTCGTGTCGACATCTCACGCCCGCATCGCCTTCGACTCGGCCGCTGCCGGCTATTACCTGGAGGACCTGGGCAGCACGAACGGCACCCGGCTGGACGGCGTACCGGTGTCCGGCCGCCAGCGGCTCGGCGATCTCCACGTCGTGACGTTCGGGGAGCAACACGACTTCATCTTCGTAATCCCCCCGGACGAAGGGCGTCAACGAGAGAGCGCAGAACGGCTGGAGCAGCGGCGGCAGGAACCTGTGGCACAACCGGTGGAGCCGGCCACGCGGTATGAGCCCCCCCCGCGCTTGACGTGCCGCCGCTGGGCGCACAACCGGAACCCCGGAAGGACGAGTCCGCGGCAGCCGAATCGCAGAGGGCCGCGGAAGACGGCATGTCCATGGACAAGGCTGCACCGCCGCCGGTGGAGCCGGCCACGCGGTATGAGCCTCCCCCCGCGCTCGATGTCCCGCCGCTCGGTGTTCAGCCGGAGCCGCCGGAGGCCGCCGCCGCCGGATCGCCGCTAGAGGCCGCGCCACCCGAAGAACCCGAGGATGCCGTCGCGGAGCAGGCGGCGGAGCCGGCGACGCGGTACGAGCCGCCCCCGGCCCTCGACGTGCCGCCATTGGGAGGCGAGTCGGCGAGATCACCCGGTGTGACGATCGAAATCGTGATCGCGGACGGGCAACCGCAGCGGGTTACACTCGGCGATGGACGTCACGTCGCCGGCCGCGCGAGGGATTGCGCCGTCCCGATCGATGACATGACGCTGTCACGTCGTCATGCCGCCTTCGTCGTGCGCGGGGACGTCGTGACGGTCACGGACCTCAAGAGTCTCAACGGCACCTTCATTGAGGAGATGTCGGTCGAAACCCCCACGGAAATCGACGTCGGTCAGGCGGTCACGCTCGGCAACCGGGTCAGGGTCGTCCGAATCGCGCCCTGAAGTATCTTGACGATCGAGGAACGGAGGGCTTGGCGATGAAGCGTTCGGCGGGTCGCAGCAGGGAAGGGAAGGGGCGCGTGTACGCAACGCCGCTGGCGGCCATCCTGTACGCGGCCGTGGTGCTGGGCGCGTCGATGATCGTGGTCGGCGCCGAGGAAACGACGGCGACCCGGCAACAGGAGATCGCAGACGAACACGAGGCACTGTTCGCAGAGGATCGATTTCCTTCGGCGACGACGTGCGCGCCGTGTCACGAGGACATCTATCGCGAGTGGTCGGTATCGGCGCATGCGTACGCGCAGATGAGCCCGGTCTTCAACGCGATGCACGCCAAGATCCTGAAGGAAACCAACGGCACGAACGGCGACTTCTGCATCAGGTGCCACACGCCGGTCGGCATGAATCTCGAGGAGCCCGAGTTCATGTCGAACCTCGATCGGCACCCGACATCGCGTGAAGGGATCACCTGCATCGTCTGCCATCGGCTGGATCAGCCCTACGGGAAGATCAGCGGCCGTCTGCCGATCGTGGAGGGAAGCCTCTACGAACCGGTTTTCGGTCCGAGCGGCAATGAGGAACTCCAGCGCGCCATCGAGAGCGGCGAGTTCAATCTGCAGACCGACCCGGCACGCGCCGGCCGCGGCGTTCATGCGGAAGCGCTCGAGTTCTCGCAGTTGCCGACGCCTGGGCTGTGCGGGTCGTGTCACGACGTGAATCTGGGCAACGGGTTCCGGCTCGAGGAAGCCTTCAGCGAGTACAAGCACACGCCGGCCGCCGCGGCGGGCGTCAGTTGTCAGGATTGCCACATGGGCATCGAGCCCGGCGTGCCGTCGGGCTATGCCACCGGACCCGCGGCGCGGGTCGGCAACCGCGAAACGCGACCGCGGAAGCGGACGAACCACATGTTCGCCGGCCCCGACTACTCCATCATCCATCCCGGCATATTTCCACACAACACCGAGGCGCAGGAGCTCGCGACGCTGCGCGAGTGGCTCACCTTCGACCACCAGGCCGGGTGGGGTACCGACGAGTTCGAGGACACCGTGCCGGACGATTTCCGGTTTCCACCGCGGTGGGTCGAGCCCGACGATCGCTACGACGCGGCAGACATCATCCGCGACAACCTGGAGTTGCTCGACGAGATCGCCGCGCAACGGCTCAAGTTGCTGCAGGCCGGATACCAACTCGGCGACGTTGTGGTGGATCGCGCGGACGCGGACGGAATCTCGTTCAGGGTCGAGTTCACGAACGGTACGGACGGCCACAACGTGCCGACCGGCTTCGACGCCGAGCGGGTCGTCTGGCTGTACGTCACGGTGACGGACGCAACCGGCCGCGTGGTCTTCGAATCGGGCGACCTCGACCCCAACGGAGACGTCCGCGACAGCCATTCGGTGTACGTTCACGATGGCGCCTTGCCCGCCGACCAGCACCTGTTCAGTCTTCAGTCCCGCTTTCTGGTGCGAATGGTGCGGGGGGGCGAGCGCGAGCAGGTGCTGACGATTCCCTACTCGCCGGATCCGTTGCCGTTTCTCAGGCCGTCGACCAGTTCCACCATACTCACGGGGCGGCCGGTCGGCGCCCGCAAGCACCGTCAGACGATTCCGCCGTTGGGAAGCAAGTGGGCGTCCTACTCGGTTGATCGCGAGGCGCTGGCCGGCACGACCGGTCCGTACTACGCCAACATCCAGATCAAGGCCGGCATGGTGCCGGTCAATCTGGTGCACGAAATCGAGGACGTCGGCTTCGACTACGGCATGACGGCGCGAGACGTCGCGGACGCCGTCGTCGAGGGACACATCGTCGTACGGAGTCGTGACGTCGATCTGACCGGCGGCGGCGCGGAGACCGCCGCAGCTCCCGAGCCGCGCCGCGCGGAGACCGCGGCCGCCGGACACGACGGCGAACACGGGGACAGCCGCATCACCGACCGCTACATCCCGCTGCAGCTCGACGGCTTCCCGCGCCGGCCGAAGCCGCTCCTCGAGTTGGGGCCGCCATTTCTCGGCACCGGCAGGATCGGTCGCGGGATCTCGATCCCGGGCGGCGCCGTCTGGACACCGTCGTTTCTGCTGTTCGGCACGCTGCGCAGCGGCTTCGGCACGGTCGACGACGGCACGACGCAACATAGCCAGTGGGCGAACCGGCTCGATCTGTTCGGCAACTTGGCGCTCACCGGCACCGAGCGAGTCGTCATCGGTCTGCGCCCGACGCACCAGAGTGCAACAATCGCCCCGGGCGAGCCGTTCGGCGCGCTCAGGTTCACCGGCTATACGTCGCCGTCATCCGGCGCCGGAAGCTTCAGCAACCAACTCAACTTCGACTGGAACACGCTGACCCATCTCTTCTTCGAAGGCGATCTCGGGGAGATGTTTCCCAACCTCGACGTCGACGATCGGCGGGGTCTGGATCTCGGTCTCTCGATCGGCCGCCAGCCGATCAGCTTTCAGGAAGGCCTGCTGGTCAACGACTTCATCGATGCGGTGGGCGTAAGCCGGAACAATCTGCGTCCCGGCGGCGCCGTGAATCTCCGGTTTACCGGGCTCTATGGCTGGAACGGCATCACCCGACATTCGCTGCTGCCGGATCCGGATTTGAGGGACGCCTACATTCCTTTCAACCGCCCGGATTCCGGTGCACGGCTCTTCGGCGGCTTTACCGAGATTGACTGGCGTTCGACAACGACCGCCTTCGATGTCATGTACGTGCGAGGGGGCGCACTCGGCACGTCTCTCGGGTCCGCCGACGGCCTCTACACCGGCGTCAGCTTCGTCGGGCGCCCAGGCAGCGGCGCGTTCAATACGTCGCTGCGCGTGGTCAACTCGATGCCGCTTGGTGAGGCGTCCGGGCTCGGCGTCGGGATGACGGAACGTCTCCAACGTGTCCTGGGCCCTGCGAGTCGTGGCACTCTCGTGTTCTCAGAAGTGTCGTGGACCCCTCATCACAGCTACAACTTCTTTTACGCCAATGGCTTCTACGCACACGACACCTACCGTGCCGCGGCGCTCGACACGCTGATCCAGGGACCGCTGGCGCGGGTCGGCATCCTCTTCGCGGGGTCCGGGCTGGGAGACGTGCCCGGCGTGGGAGCCAGCGCGCTGTCGCCTGCGGCCAGCGACGCGGCAGGTGGCGCGTTCGGCCACCAGATGTTCTTCGCCGGAACCCGCCAGCAGTTGCTGTTCGAAGCAGCGGCGCGATACTCGACTGCAGAGTGCGCCAGCGCTCTCGCTCCGTGCGAGCCCCATGCATTCGCCGGCGGCGTGCGGTACCAGGCGGCGGTGGGCCGGCGCGGCGTGCTCGTGCTCGATGCCTTCGTGGCGCGCGAGAGTTTGCGAGAGCTGTCTGTAGTCGAAGATCTAGGCCGCGACAGTCGACGGCGCGTCGGCGGACGGGCCGAGTTCGTCGTGAAGTTCTGATCCGCGGGGTTCCTGTCATGCCCAGACTCGTGCCGCTCGCAGCAGGTGTTCTTCTCCTGACGGCCGCCTCGATCCGATCGCAGGAGCCCACGGAAGCACCCGGCGAGGACGACGCCCTTCGAGCCGCGCTCACCGCGGCCGCGGAGCGCATCGTGCTTCCGGAGCGCTGCGGGGAATGCCACGCGGCCGAGTTCGATGTCTGGGAGACGACCGAGCACGCGACCGGATTCGATACGCTGCACCGGCGCGACCGCGCGAAGGAGATCTATCGCAACCTCGACCTGCGGCTGATCAAGCGCGGCACCGACGAGACGACGCCGGCCTGCCTGAGCTGTCACTACACGCCGGTTCTGCGGCGGGATCAACTGCGGGCCGGTGCCGGCGTCACCTGCGAGTCGTGCCACGGGCCAGCGCGCGACTGGATCTCGATCCACAACAGCTACGGTGTGGCGGAAGCCGACTTCCAGAAGGCGGCCCTGCTCGAAACGCCCGGGCACAGGATGCAGCGGGTTGCGGATAGCCGGGCGGCGGGCATGCGGCGTCCGTCCGATCTCTACGATGTCGCCGCCAACTGTTTCGGCTGCCATACCGTGCCAAATGAGAATCTCGTCAACCGCGGAGGACACTCGACCGGCAGCGACTTCGAGATCGTGGCGTGGAGCGAACGGATCCGGCACAATTTCCTCGAGTCGTACAAGACGGCGGACGGGAGAACGAACGCTGAGCGACCGACGGAATGGAAGCGCAGGATGTACGTGGTCGGCCGGATGCTGGATCTGGAGTACGCGGTTCGAGGGGTCGCAGCCGCCACGCGGAACGACGAACTCTACTTCGGAGCGATGAGCGACCGTGCCAAGGCGGCGGTGGATGAACTGCTCGAGATAAACGAGCGCGTCGCGTTGCCGGCCGTTCAGAAGATCATCGCCACGTGGAATGCAATCGACCTTACCCTCGGCATGGACCCGCTGTCGGCCGCCGCCGCCATGCAGGAATCGACGAAACAGTTCATTGCCAGCTCCGATGGAGTCGCCCTGGCGGCCCTGGATCCGCTGTGGGACCCGACGGCGGAGGATGTCGAAGCGGTTGCGCCCGCGCGGGTGACGGAGATTCCCGACCTTCCCGTCTCGTTGCCCGCGCCGACCCGGGAGGACGCGGGCGCCGTGGCTGCCGAGCTCACCCGGCGCGATGACAGGGGCAGCCTGTCGACGGCGGCGCCCGCGCCCGGCGCCGAATTGCTGGCGCTGAACGTTCCTCCCGCCCGGGCAGAGATTCCCGCGCCCTCGCCTCCACGGGCTGCGGCGCCTGCACCGCCACCGCCGGCTGTTGCGATCGAGACGCTCACGCGTCCTCCCTGGCGAGCCCCCCCGGATCACGCGTTCGTAAGGGTTCCGTGCGGACGATGTCACAACAGCCAGGAACGCTGGTGGCGCAAGGACCCGCATTCCGCGACTGCGAAACCGTTTCATGCGAACGCACCTCGAAATGCAGAGATCGCGGAAGCCTACGGGGTGGCCGCGGGAGATATGGCGAAAGGCGATCAGGTCTGCATGTGGTGCCATGGCACCCCCGTATCGAGACCGTCGCGCAAGGTGCGTGCCGGCGTCGGCTGCCAACGTTGTCATGGCGCCGGCGCCGACTACATCGAACCCCACGAAACCATCGGGTACGCCGCTTCCCTCGACCTTGGACTGACCGACCTGCGTGATCCGGCGGTCCAGGCCGCCACCTGCGCCGGCTGTCACTACATCACGGATCCGGGCCTGATCGCCGCCGGCCACCCGGTCGGCGACGGGTTCGAGATGCGATCCCGCATCGACGACATCGTGCACTGGGGAGCCGCGTTCGGCCGCGAAACGCAGCCGGTCGATCGCGACCTTCTGGCCGCCGCGTATACCAGGGTCGCCGCCGACCGCGGTCCGGCGCCGGTTCCGGCCGCCACGCAACCATCGACCGTGGCTCCTCCGACATCGGCCGCGACCGTACCGGCGGCCGCAAGCGGGCCCCAACGGACGAGTGCTCGGTTGAGTACGCAACGTCCGGCCCCGCGCGAACCCGCCCGTGGTCCCACCACGGGTCCGGGCCGGCCAACTCCACCGGCGCGCACCGCCGTTCAGACAGTGCGACCGCCCCGGTCGGCCGCGGTGCCTGTCCTTTCCGCATCCAGGAGCCGCCAGCGGTCGAGACGCACGCCGACGCTGGTCGCCGATCCGGGGCTCGCTGAGCTGCGTCCGGATGCGAACGGTTCGGTCGAAGAGACGCTGGACGTACTTCGTGAGCGGATTGAGAGTCTGTACAACGCGCTGGCGACATAGTACGGGTGACGTCGGATGAGCGAAGAAACCATCTATCGCCGGGACCAACAGCACCGCGACCGCTGGAGCATTTTCGGCGCCGAGAGCGGGATCCAGCAACTCTCGCAGCGCCTGAGCGCAAGCGATCTCAAACGCTACGAGGTCTTCGCGGATTTCAAGGATCAGATTCTCGAGACGATCAGTCCCGATGTATCCGTCGCCCGCTGGCGGGAGGGCGCGGTAGTGTTCGAGGAAGGCAGCTACATCGACGTTGCGTTCTTCCTGGTCAAGGGTGCAGCGGCGGCCTATCTGTCGAAGCATGTCGAGCCCGAACCGCCCACCGGCGGCTCGCAGTCGGACGCGGCGTCTGCCGGCGACCTGGAGTTGGCGCCTGCGATGCCGAGCGAGACAGTCTACTTCCAGCAGAGTCAACGTGGGGGACAGGCGCCCGGTGCGACGACGTTTCTCTCGGCGATGGATTTCGACCTGGGCGCCGAGGACGATGTCGCGACCCTTGGGCCGGGCGAGTTCTTCGGCGAGATCGGCGCGTTGAACGGATGGCCTCAGTCGGTGACGGTCAAGACCCTCTCGCCGTGCGTCATCGTTCAGATTCGCTTGCCCGCCCTGCGCCTGCTCAAGCGGCAGTCGAGCGCCTTCAGGAAGAAGATCGAGGCCGTCTACCGCGAGCGTGCGCTGCTGCCGCAGCTGCGCGCCTGTCCCGTCTTCAGCTCGTGTCCGGAAACGCTGATCGCCAGGCTCGCCGAACGAGTCGAGCTGGTGTCGTGCAAGCCGGGCGAGACCGTCGTGGAGGAGGGCGCTCCGGTCGATGCGCTGTATCTGGTCCGATCGGGATTCATGCGGCTGTCGCGACGAATGGGGCAGGGGCAGGCCACCGTCACCTACCTCTCGAAGGGAATGAGCGTCGGCGAGGTCGAACTGCTCATCGATGGTCTGGAGCGCGCCCGCTTCACGGTGTCGTCCGTGGGGTACGGGGAACTGGTCAGGATCGCCTGGACCGATCTGCAAGAGGTGCTTCGCGACGCGCCGGTGAGCGAGCAGGAGCTCTGGCGCGCCGCGGTTGCACGGATCAAGGAGACGGGCGCCCGTCTCGCCGACCCGCGCTCTTCGGAGTTCGTCGAGTTCGCGCTCGACAAGGGGTTGGTGGAAGGCAACAGTATCCTCGTGATGAACCTCGACGTCTGCACGCGTTGCGACGACTGCGTGCGCGCGTGCGCCGACACCCACGGCGGTCGACCGAGGTTCGTGCGCGAGGGCGATCGGTACGACAACCTGCTGATCGCAAAATCCTGCTATCACTGCCAGGATCCGGTGTGTCTGATCGGCTGCCCGACGGGCGCCATTCGGCGCGCCAACGTGGGGGACGTCGTGGAGATCAAGGAGCAGATCTGCATCGGATGCGCTACCTGCCACGACAACTGCCCGTACGACGCCATCGTGATGCAGGACACCGGGACGACCTGGCCGGACGACGCGTTGCCCAAGGCGCTTCGCGGGACGCCGCGCGCCGTCGCCAGCAAGTGCGACCTCTGCTACACGTCGTCGGCCGGCCCCGCCTGCGTGCGCAACTGCCCTCATCACTGCGCCTTCCGAGTCGGCTCTATCGATGAGTTCCGCGCGCTTCAGCGGACGGTCGGCCAATGAACACCCATTGGCTGCTTGCGCCGAGACTCGCTGCGTCGCCCGGCTGGTGGCGTGTCTTCCTGGCCGGCGCCGTGCTCTGCCTTGCGGCGGCGCTGATACAACGGGTGCCCGCCGCGCCCGGCGGGAACTACGGCTGGACGGTCGGTTACGGAATCGCGGCAGCGGCGCTGCTGGTAGTTGCGATGGCGTACAGCGTGCGGCGGCGGATGCCCCGGCGGGGGCCGGGAGCTCTCCATCATTGGGTCCAGGCGCACGTTTACGGCGGCACGCTCTTCGTCGTCGCGGTCGCTTTGCACAGCGGCGGCGCCTTTCCTGGCGGCTTCCTGTCGTGGTGCCTGTGGGTGGCGAGCCTGTGGGTCGTCGTAACGGGACTGCTCGGGGTCTTCCTCCAGAAGTGGATACCACCCGCGCTCACCTCGGCGCTGGCGACGGAGGTGCACTATGACCGGATCCCGGAACTGGTGGCGGCCGTACACGACAAGGTCGAACTCCTGGTGGCCGCCAGCAGCGAGTCCGTCCGCAAGTTCCACGATGCGAATCTGGAGGCTGTACTGGCCCGTCCGCGTACGTCTTTCGTGTACTTCTTCGATATCACCGGGGGCATTCAATCGCGGATGCGGCGTTTCGACTACCTGAAGCGGCTGCTCGACGAAGACGATGCGCAACGATTGGAAGAGCTGCGGACTCTGACGCGAACGAAGCTGGAGATGGATGCCCATTACACGTTGCAGAAGGCCTTGTGGTGGTGGGTCTATCTGCACGTGCCCGCGGCGTTCCTGTTGACCATGCTCGTCGCGATCCACGTGTTCGCCGTTCTCTACTACTGAACCCATGACCGAGGAGCGCAGCAGAGGATCGTTTGGCGACGCGGGGCTTCGGACCGCAGCGCGGTACATCTACCCGCGCAGTCGCAACCGCGTCGTTTGGCTCGGTGTGGGGCTGGGCGCGCTCGCGTGGATCATCCTGGCGTTGAACCTGGGATTCGGAGCCGGCAGTCTCGTGGCGAACGGGACACTTTCGTCCGCGCACGCGGTGCTGGACACGCGTTGTGTCGAGTGTCACACCCCCTTCGAGGGGGTTGGCGCCCCGACGTGTTCGGCGTGTCACGAGAGATTCGACGACCCGATCGGCGCCTACACCTTCAATGCGCACTATGTGTACGCGTCCGGCGACCGGACGCGCGCCTTCGGCCGCGAGAACGAGACGACGTGCGCTGCCTGCCACCAGGAGCATCGCGGACGGCAGGCCGATCTGCTGGCCACGGTGTCCGATGCGGCGTGCGCGAGTTGCCACGAGATCGACGGATTCGGCGACGACCATCCGGAGTTCGCCTTCGCGGCCGAGGCCATACCGGATGACGCCGGACTGTCCTTTTCCCACATCAGGCATGTCGATCTCGTGCTCGACGATCGCGACAGCGAGAACGTAGAGGTGGCGTGCCTTGCCTGCCACGAGCCGACGGCGGACGCCCGCGCGTTTCAACCAATCCGGTTCGACAATGCCTGCGGAGACTGCCACCTGACCGCCGGCGACGAATCGGCCGAGCTTCCGGTGCAGCCCCGCCGCCGGCCGCTCGTGCGCCCCGCCGGAGACGGCGTGGTGTTGGCGCTCGGGGTGGAGACGCTCGAAACGGTGCGCCTGAGGATGGGCCCGGGCGAACAGTGGGCCGATCGGATGAGCGCTGCCCATTTCGACGTCGACGACGGCCTCGTCGTCAAGACCGGAATCGTCCACGCGGATCCGTGGGTGCTTCACAATCTGCGGCGGCTGCGTAGAGCGATCTATCCTTCCGGCGGTCTCGCCGACCTGCTGGTCGCATCAGCCGATGTCGCCCCGTCCGACGAGCAGGAGCTGTACGACGAGGCTCTGACAACGCTGCGAACGTACGCTGATGGGTTGCGCGGGCGAGACGAGGATTGGGTGCAGGCCGCTCTGTTCGAGTTCGACCAGATAGCGGGCGCACTCGAGCGGCGTGTCTCCGATCCGAATACCACGCTCAACGACACGCGGTTTCGATTGAACGCACGGGATCCACGGCTGACGGATGCGCAGTTGGAAGAGATCGACCGCTTCGCGGCGGAGGTCGCGCAGCCGTGCATCGCGTGCCACACGGTCGAGCGCGCGACGATTCGCCGGGTGCGACAGCAACAGCAGGTACTCCGGAGGGCCAGGTTCGACCATGGCGCGCACGTCATTCAACGGGGTTGCCTGGATTGCCATACTCGAATCCCGTTCAGCGACCATCTGGGCGCCGATGAGACGATCGATCCCATTCTGGACAACGCGGCGATCCAGAATGTCCCGGCGATCGCTACCTGCCGGCAGTGTCACCTGCCCGATGTAGCGGCTGACCGCTGCATCACCTGCCACGAGTTCCACCCGGACCGCGACGTCCACTCCCGACTGCTGCCCTGACCATGGTGCACGATCTCATGCGGGTTCTCGACGAAGCATGACCGAACCGTTGCACGTCCTGCCTGACGGACGACTTCGGCTCGACAGCGAAGTCGTTCTCCCCGGATTGCTCGACGTGCTCGTCGTCGGTGGCGGCCCGGCTGGAACGGCGGTTGCCTTTCGCGCCAAGGAACTCGGCTTGTCCGCCCTCGTGATCGAACTCGATGACATCCTGAAGCGAATCCGAGACTACGACAAGGACAAGCCGATCAAGCCCGACTTCGGCGCCGGGAAGCAGATGGGCTTTCCGAAGGGTGGTCCCCTCATCGAACGGCTGCATTTCTTCAAAGATATCCGCGGTGAAGATCTGTGTGCAGCCTGGAAAGCGTTGTACCGCCGGCACAGTGTGCCGGCTCAGATCGGCGTCGAGCTCGTCGGAGCCGAACTGGACGCTGCCGGGACCTGGTGCGTGCTCGTGCGCAACCATCGTACGAATCGGGATGACACCCTGCACGCGAAGCACGTCGTGCTGGCGCTGGGAGCAGGCATGCCGCGCCGGCTCGACGTGCCGGGGAACGTGCGCGCCATCGGCAACCGGCTCGCGGATGTGCAGCGCTACGTCGGCGCCCCGGCCTGCGTGCTCGGCGGCGGGATCTCGGCCGTCGAGGCGGTCATCGCGATATCCGAGGCGAAAGCCGCCGCGAGAGACACGACCGCGTTGTACTGGTCGTACCGGGGCCAGACCATGCCCAAGGTGCCACAGGCTCTCGATGCGTCGATGACGCGGGCGATATCCGTCATCCGAAATGTCCGCCTGCTCCTCGGCAGTGAGGCGCAGGAGGTCGTGGAGGTCGACGGTCGCGCGGTGCTGCGCCTGCGAATCGACCCGGGGGCCCACGGCTCCCCGCCGGTCACGGAAGATTGGCCGCTGGTCGGTCCGTCGCCGTACCGCGGCTCGTCCGAAAGTACCGGCGAATGGCGTCCGTGTCTGGAGTTCGAGGCTGCGCGCGTCATCGCCTGCATCGGTCAGGAGATCGACTGGAAGCTGATGAACGACATCGGCATCTTCCACGTCACGGGAGGCGCACAGGTCCGGAAAGCCATTCCGCTGAATGCTCTGCTCGAATGTCGGCAGCCGAACGTCTACGTGATCGGAGATACGCTCAATCCGTCATACCTCGAATGCGACGACTTCGATGGAGACGTGTCCGAGTTCCGCAAGGTTGCGCATCGAGGGAACATCAAGGCGGCATTGATCGACGGCGTCAGGGTGGCGGACGTGATCGCGCAGCGGCTCGCCGGGCGGGCCGAGATCCATATCGATCTAGAGTTCGTGGGCGCCGCGGCGCCCGTGTCGGCGTCCTCCTCGAGCGTGCCGCCGGCGACGCTCACGCGGCTGCTCGATGGGGCGGTGGAGGCCGAACAGTTCGTGCTGCACACGGATCGCGTCACAACAATCGGCCGGCGCGGCAGTGATATCTGCTTCGGCGACGATGACCGCCTCGTCGACAGACACGCGGCGATCGTGCCGAACCAGGACGGGTATCGGTTGCGGGACGATAGCGCACAGAGCGGCGTCTTCCTTCATCTCGCCGAGGGCCGCGAGCGCGTCGTCGCGCCGGGCACGGTAGCCCGACTGGGTCGTCAGTGGCTCGTACTCGGGTCGAAGAGCAACCCGCGGCTGCTTTCCCACCACGACCCGGGCGGACTGCCGGTCAAGCAGTATCAGCTTTCCGAAGGCCCGCAGGTAATCGGGCGCGATGCACCGGACATTACGCTGGCGACCGACGACGGCTCGCTGTCGCGTCGGCATGCGTCGGTCGTCGTCGTGGGCCCGGGCCTGTTCGTGAGAGACCTCAACAGCGTCAACGGAACCTATCTCAAGATCGACGGCTCATGCGTGCTGGCCGAGGGCGATGTCGTGCGCATCGGCGCTCAGGCCCTTCGGTTTCAGTTCCTGAGGGAGGAGAAGCGCTTCGAGACCCGCACCATCAACACGAGCTCGATCAGCCGACCTCCGGTGTCCGGCGCTGTCGCTGGCGCCAGCGCGGCAACGGCCGTCAAGTTCCGCAACCGCGGGGCATCGTGTCCGTTCCGAGCGGGCCAGACGATTTGCGAGGTCGCCGAAGCCAGTGGCGTAGAGATAGCGGCCGATTGCCACGCCGGAATCTGCGGCAGTGACCCGGTACGAATCGTGTCGGGGGGGGCGCACCTGAACCCGATGAGCGGAGAGGAACGGGCGACGCTCGAGGACCTCTGCGCGTTGGATCCCGAGACGCATCGTCTCGCATGCATGGCGCGGCCGACCGGGCCGTTGGTCGTAGAGATTCTTGATGGATAATGTCGGTTCGTGTGCGACGATGGGCGCAGGCGCCGGCGCGTAGTCCGGAAGGGCGAGCGGAGGCGGGGCGGGGTTGCGGTGAGGAGGCATCGATGGAGAGACGCATGCAATCGACTCTGGCGTCGGGCGCTGCGGCCACCGCGGCCGCGGTGGCGATTGCCCTGGGCGCGGGTCCGACCGGCGGGCAGGGGCTGGCGCAGTCCACCAGCATCGAGATCGACGCCGACGACATCGGCGGCGTGGTGACGAGCGCGAACGGACCCGAGGCCAGTGTGTGGGTGATCGCGGAGACGACCGACCTGCCGACCCGGTTCATCCGCAGCGTGGTGACCGACGACGAGGGCCGCTACGTGCTGCCGGATCTGCCGGATGCGAGCTACGAGATTTTCGTGCGCGGCTACGGCCTCGTCGATTCGGAGCGCGTGTCGGCCACGCCGGGGCAGGCGCTGGACCTCGATGCAGTGGTGGCCCCCGACGCGCTCGCCGCCGCGGAGGTCTATCCCGCCGCCTGGTGGCTCTCGATGATGGAGCTGCCGGAGGGGGAGCACTCGCAGCAGGAGTTGGGCAGCTCGGTGACCGGCTGCCTGAACTGCCACCAGATCGGCAACGAGGCGACCCGCGCGATACCCGACAGCATCCTCAGCGGCGTCGACTCGCACCTCGAAGCGTGGGACCGGCGCGTCGCGATGGGGCCGATGGGCTCCTCGATGGCCGGCGCGTTCCGGCGGCTCGGTCCGCAGCGGGCGATGTTCGCCGACTGGACCGACCGCATCGCGTCCGGCGAGGCGCCCACTCAGACCCCCCCGCGGCCGACCGGCGCGGAGCGGAACGTCGTGGTCACCCTCTGGGACTGGGGTACCGAGCACGACGGGCGGACCGACAGCACGCCCGCCGACGTGCGTGACGGCACGGTCAACGCCAACGGTCTCGTCTACGGGGTCGTGCAGCCGAGCGACATCCTCGCGGTGATCGATCCGGTCGAGCACCGGGCGTTCAACATTCCCATTCCGTCGAACGCGCCGCCCATCCTGACCGACACGCCCACCTCGCCGTACTACGGCGACGACCCGATCTGGGCGCGTCGCTCCGATCCGCGCAGCGTCGCCATGGACGGGGAGGGGCGCGTCTGGCTGACCGGCCGCATCCGCGCGCCGGACGAGCAGCCGGACTTCTGCACGGACGGCGAGAACGCGTTCGCCGACTACTTCCCCCTGGAGGTCGGCACCCGGCAGGTCTTCCTGTACGACCCGGCCAGCGAGGAGTTCAGCGAGATCGACACCTGCTTCTCGTCGGATCACAACCAGCTCGGCCACGACGAACGGTTCTACTACGGCTTCCGCGACGGGGTCGGCTGGGTCGACGTCGCGCTGTGGGACGAGACCGGCGACGCCGAGGCCTCGCAGGGCTGGTGCCCGACGGTCATCGACACCAACGGCGACGGCGTGATCACTCCCGGCTGGACCGAGCCGGGCGAGGCGATCGATCCGACCCGCGACGCCCGCGTCGCCTACGGCTGCTACTCGCCGGCCGCGAACGCCGCGGACGACAGCGTGTGGTGCTCGGACAACGGGCGCGACGACAACACCCTGGTGCGCCTCGAGCTCGGCGACAACCCGCCGGAGACCTGCATCGCCGAGGTCTACATGCCGCCGCCGAGCGTCATGGACCCGCCGGCCTACGGCAGCGGAGGCCTGCACGTCACCCGCGACGGCATCATCTGGCAGGACTGGCGCGGCAGCGGCCACTTCGCCTCGTTCGACCACAGCGTCTGCACCGTCAGGAACGGTCCGACCGCGACGGGGCAGAGCTGTCCCGAGGGCTGGACTTTCTACCGCATGGACAAGCCGACGTACTCGAACGCCGAGATGACGATCAACTCGGACGAGAGCTACCTGACGCAGATCGACCACCACGACGTGCTCGGGTTCGGCCCCGAAACGCCAGTCTACGGCGTGGTCAACACCGACTCGCTGGAGGTGTTCGTGCCGTCGACCGAGGAGTACGTGACGCTGCGCATCCCGTACCCGATGGGCTTTTTCTCGCGCTCGTCGGTCGGCCGGATCGACGATCCGACGACCGGCTGGAAGGGGAAGGGGCTCTGGTCGAGCTACTCGAACTACGCGGCGTGGCATCTGGAGGGAGGACCGGGAACCTTGCAGAAGGCGGTGAAGTTCCAGGTCCGGCCGCATCCGCTGGCGAAGTAGCACCGGGGCCGGGAGCGAACGTCGCACGGGTCCGGGCGCGCCGGGTCGGGGCCGCCCGGTCCCGCGCGCGGGCAAGACACCGGACGTTCGTCTCCGCTATCATTGGCTGTCCGGACAGGACAAGGTCGGTCGTGCGGCGCAGCAGTCCCGTGCGCCATGGGCCATGACACGGAGGTTCAGATGACAGGTTCACTCTTCGGCCGCGCACTCTGCGTCGTCGTCGCCAGTCTGCTGCTCGCCTCGTCCGCGGCGGCACAGGCAGTGCCCCAGCTCGATTCCTACGACGGGGTGGTCGTGCGGATCCTGCAGAGCAACA